>CAINDV010001009.1 GCA_903847485.1 uncultured Verrucomicrobiota bacterium | reverse complement strand
GCCGCGCGAGTTGCGCGTGAAAAGGCTCCCCCAGTTGTTCCGGCGGCAGGAGCTTGAGGCGGCGGCGGCGCAGGACGCCTTCCAGCCCCGGTTCGAGGCAGCGCAAGGCTTCGGGGGCTAGCGTTGCTTCTCTGGCTTGCGCAACAACTGCGCATCCGCGCCGCCAGCGCGCAATTCTTGCCCGCCATGCCTGACAATAACCGCGCCAATCGGTGCTTTCCTGCTGGCATGACACTAGCGATGCTTTCTCCGGTCGGACTGCCGGTTGGCAGCTTGACATGACGGTCACAACAAAAACACACAAATAGTAGGAAATGATTATGATGAAATGGAACACTCGTTTGATGACGGCCACTCTGGCCACGGTTTGCTGTCTGGGCGCTGGCAGTCTGTTGGCGCAGAATAATGGTGGCGGCGGTGGTGGTGCCCGTGGCGGTCGTGGCGGTCAAGGCGGCGGCAACTTTGATCCCGCCCAAATGCAGCAGCGCATGATGGACCGCTACTGGGAACAACTGGACATCACCGACGCCGGCGAAAAGACGGCCTTGGAGCCGCTCATCAAGGCAGTCATGGACGCGCGGATGTCGTCCTTCGGCGGCATGATGGGCCGCGGCAACCGCGGTGGCCGGCCCGGCGGTGACAACGCGACGACGGGCAACACGCCGCCCCGCACTGGTTTCGGCGCGCCGAATCCCGCCGCCGAAGCATTGCAGAAGGCGATTGACGCGAAGGCGTCCAACGCCGAGCTCAAGGCCGCAATAGCCAAATTCAACGAAGCCCGCAAGGCCAAGCAGGCCGAGTTGGAGGCTGCGCAAGCCAAACTCCGCGCGGCGCTCACCGTGCTTCAGGAAGCCAAACTCACGGGAAGCCTGTTGTAGGCCCGATCGTTTGAACGGGCCAGCCGAAGCTGGTGCCTCCGCTATGAGTGAAATTGCCGCCCCAGGCCCGTCGTTGAAACCGTTGCTGGACCGCATGGTTGCGGCCCGGCAACTGTCCCTCCTCGACGCCGCCGCACTGGCCCGTCCGGGCCAGCCGGGGCGGCAACCCGCGCCACAGACCGAGGACGACGTGCTCCGGTGGCTCGCTGCTGAATACGACCTGACCTACACGACGCTGGAGGAAGTGGAGCCGGATCGCCAGCTCCTCTCGCTCTTCCCGGCGCGAATTCTTCTCAAGGAAGAACTGCTCCCCCTCCGACGCGTCAACGGCACGGTCGAAGTTGCCACCAGCCGGCTCTTCGCCACGCAAGGGCTGGATTCGCTGAAGACCTTGACGGGCTTGAAACTCAAGCCCGTCCTGGCTTCCACCGAGGCGATCCAGCGCGAAATGAAGAAGCGCCTAGGCGTCGGCGCGGACACCATTGACACGCTCGGCGAGGAAGCGTCGTTCCAGGTCGTGGACGACAATCCACAGGAAGACACCGACCTCGACAGCGCGGCGGAAGACGCTTCGATCATCCGGTTCGTGAACCAAGTCCTGCGCGACGCCATCGAGTTGCGCGCCTCGGACATTCACCTGGAGCCGTTCGAGGACGAGCTGCGCATCCGCTACCGCATTGACGGCGTGTTGCAGGAAGTGCCCGTGCCAGCGCAGATCAAGCGCTTCCAGCCAGCCATCGTTTCTCGCGTCAAGATTCTCAGCCACCTGAACATCGCCGAGAAGCGCCTGCCGCAGGACGGCCGCATCAAGATTCGTATTGACGACGCCGAGGTGGACATCCGCGTCTCTGTCATCCCGATGTTGCACGGTGAAGCGGTGGTCATGCGTTTGCTGCGGCAGAATTCCACCTTGCGCGGCTTGGGCGACCTCGGCATGGCCCCCCGCGAGGTCGAATGCTTCCAGCGCGTGCTCCAGATGCCGCACGGCATCATCCTCGTCACCGGCCCAACCGGCAGCGGCAAGACTTCAACGCTCTACACGGCGCTCAGCACCATCAACGACGCGGTCCGCAAGATCATCACGATTGAGGACCCGATCGAGTATCAGCTCCGCGGCGTGAACCAAATCCAGGTTTCCGAGAAAGCCGGGCTGACCTTCGCCCGTGGCTTGCGCTCGATTCTCCGCCATGACCCGGACGTGATTCTCATCGGCGAAATCCGCGATCAAGAGACCGCGCAAATTGCCGTCCAGGCCTCGCTTACCGGCCACTTGGTTTTCTCCACGCTGCACACCAACGACGCGCCTGGCGCGCTGACCCGCTTGGTGGATATGGGCGTGGAACCGTATCTCGTCGCCTCCTCGCTCGAAGCGGTGCTCGCCCAGCGGTTGGTGCGCGTGCTCTGCAAACACTGCAAACAGGTGGACGATTCGCCGGCCGCCCGTGCGTTCAAGGCGCAGGTGGGCATTGACGCCGCGACGCTCATTTACCGATCCGTCGGCTGCCGCGAGTGTCGCAACACCGGTTTCCTGGGCCGGCACGCAATCTTCGAGTGGATGGACAGCGACAACGAGATTCGCCAGTTGATTCTGAAAAATGCTTCCAGCGACCTCATCCGGGACTCGGCTCGCCGCTCTGGTATGCGCACGCTGGCCGACGACGGCTGGCGGTTGGTGCGCCAGGGCATCACCACGGTCGAGGAAGTCCTGAGCGTGACGACGGCCAAGGAAGTGGCACGCACGACGCGGAACGAGTCCATTGATGGCACCGCCGAAGCGCCGACTCCCGCCGAGGTGGCTTTGGCGCGGCTTTGAGTCACGACCATGCCCGTTTTCCAATACAAAGCGGTTGCAGCAAGCGGTGCCATTGCCGAGGGCCAACTCGAGGCGGCGGGCCGGCCGGAGGCGTTCCAGAAGATGGCCGGCCTGGGCCTGCGGCCGATCAACCTCGCCGAGAAGGCGGGCACTGCCGCCGCCAAGGCCGCCGCCGCACCGACGTCAATGGAGGGGCTGCCGTTCGGCGCTCGCTCCACACGTGTCTCGGCGCGAATGCTGGAGAACTTCACCCGCCTGCTCTCCAGCCTGCTGGCCGCCGGCGTGCCGCTGAGCCGCGCAATGGTGATTCTGTTCAAGGAGGCCACCGCGCCCGCGGCCAAGCTCAAGTGGAAGGAACTGCACGATCTGGTTATTGACGGCATGTCGCTCGCGGACGCGATGGCCAAATCGCCCAAGGTGTTTCCGCGCGTCTATGTCGCGATGGTGCAGGCCGGCGAGACGGGCGGATTTCTCGATCTCGTGTTGGCGCAGATCGCTGACTTCCAAGCGCGCGAGAAGGAGATGCGGTCCAAGGTGATGACTGCGATGCTCTATCCCACGATCCTGCTGGTGCTGGCCTTGGGAGTGGTGGTGTTCCTGTTGACGTTTTTTATCCCGAAATTTCAGACGATCTTCTCCGGCTTTGGCAAATCCCTGCCAGTCGCCACGCAGATCGTCGTCGGTGCCAGTCACGCGGTTCGCTCGTATGGTTTCTTCGTGCTGATGGGCGTGATACTGATCGGTTTTCTGGTGCGCAACTGGTTTGCCTCCGAGAAAGGCCGGAGGGCGTGGGAAGGCTTGATCCTTCGCGCGCCACTGGTCGGGCCGCTGGTGGCGCAGTTCGCCATGGCGCGCTTCTGCCGGATGCTTGGCACGCTCCTGGGTGCTGGCGTGCCGCTGGTGCAAGGGCTGAACGTCGCTCGCAAATCCATCGGCAACCAAGTTCTCGTGGATGCGGTTTCCAACTCCATCGAGCGCGTCCAGGAAGGTGCCCAGTTGGGTACCAGCCTCAGCGATTGCCGCGGGCTGTTTCCCGGCTCAGTTCTGGAAATGATCGCGGTGGCCGAGGAGAGCGGCAAGCTCGACGTGGAGCTGGTCCGCATCGCCAACGTCACCGAAGGCGACCTGGACCGCGAGTTGAAAACCGCCGTCGCCTTCGCCGAGCCGCTGATGCTGTTCCTCATCGCCGGCTTCATCGGAACCATTTTCATCAGCATGGTGCTCCCGATTTTCACCATGCAGGAATATATCAAGTGAACCTCAAATAAAGTTGAACCATGAGACTGCAATTCAAAAAGTCCGAAGTCCGAAGTCCGAAGCTCGAAATCCGTTCCCGCGCTGGTTTCACGCTGGTGGAGATGCTGCTGGTGCTGGTCATCCTGGCCACGCTGGCGGCCATCGTGTATCCGAAGATTGCCGGCCGCAGCGAGCAGGCGCGTCAGACGGCGGCGCAAACGCAGATCGCGTCCTTCAGCACCGCGCTCAATGCCTACGAGGTGGACAGCGGCACCTTCCCCAAAGGCAAGAGCGGCCTCATGGACCTGGTCACACAGCCGCGCGACAGCCAGAGCTGGCACGGGCCGTATCTCGATAGCATCCCGAAGGATCCCTGGGGCAACGAATACGTCTATGAATGCCCCGGCAAATATAACCTCAGTGGCTTCGACCTGATGTCCGTGGGGCCGGATGGTCGCGCGGGAGGCGATGATGACATCACCAACTACAAGACCAAGAATTAGCGCTGCCCGGCGGGGGCAGCGACGAGCCTTCACCTTGGTGGAGTTGCTGCTCGTCATGACGCTGCTCATTGCCGTCATCTCGCTGGCCGCGCCGTCACTCGGACGTTTTATTCATGGACGCACCATTGATTCGGAAGCCCATCGCCTCCTGGCGCTCACCCACGCCGGCCAAAGCCGCGCCGTGTCGGAAGGCGTGCCGATGCGCCTGTGGCTCGATGCTAAGAACGGCCAGTACGGCCTCGAAGCGGAATCCGGTTTTACCACCAGCGACGACCGCGCGATGGAGTTTTCGCTTGACCCCAATTTGCAGATTGAAGTGGTGGAGAATCGCCTTGGCCTGCTCCGTTCCGCCACGCCAAACGGCTTGGCCGGGGGCGCTCCGACTGCGGCTTCTAAGCAGCGAAACGTGCCGCAAATCCGCTTCCAGCCCGATGGCTCGTTCGATGAAACCAGTCCGCAAGCCGTGCGCCTGGTGGGCCGCGACGAGGAGTCCATCTGGGTGGCTCAGTCGCTCAACCGGTTGAATTATGAAATTCGTCACCAGCTCAATGAACCCGACAGCCCCGCGCCGTAGCCGCGCGACGGCCGGCCTGTCTGCGTGCCCCGCACAGGCAGGCTTCACGCTGGCCGAAGTGCTGGCGGCGCTGTTGTTCATGGCCATCGTCATCCCGGTGGCGGTGGGCGGCTTGCAGATCGCCAGCCGCGCTGGCGTGGTGGCCCAGCGCAAGAGCGAGGCGGTGCGCGTGGCGGAGCGGATGCTCAGCGAATCCATCGTCATAACGAATCTCAACCAATCGCTCCAGAACGGCACGCTCACCGAAGGCGCGCGCGAATTCCGCTACACCTTGCGCCCCGACTCGTGGCCGCCCGACATGAACCAGACCGCCCCGCGCCTCTTGACCGTGGAGGTCACTTACGCCGTGCAAGGGCAGGATTACTCCGTGCGCCTGAGCACCCTGGACAACTCACAGTGATGAAAGACGGCCGCGCCATTTCAACTTTCGCCCGTCGGAGCAATGGCTTCCGGCTTGGCGCGATGGCGGGGGGTGGGGAAGAAAAATCCGAAAACCGAAAACCGAAATCCGAAAGAGGCCCGAAATCCGAAATCCAAAATCTGAAAAGCCAGACGGACGGTAGCCCGCAAACAAGTTCTCCAACGAACGGTGAGGGCGTGGTGTTTCGGATTTCGGGCCTCGGATTTCCTTCGGATTTCGGATTTCGGATTTCGGATTTCCCGCGTCGCGCCTTCACCCTCCTTGAGGTACTGTTGGCGGTGTCCATCTTTGCCATCGTGCTCGTCGCGATCAACACGGTCTTTTACAGCGCGCTCCGGCTCCGGCAACGGACGGCGGAGACGCTGAGCGAGTCGCTGCCGGTCCAGCAGGCACTGGCTATTCTCCGGCGCGACCTGCGCGGCACCCTGCCGCCCGTCGGCGTCCTGGCCTCCTCGTTCAAGGATGGCCTTGTGGGCAGCGGCACCGTCCAGAGCAGCGGCCTGGAATTCTTCACCACCACCGGCATCCTCACCGACGACGCGCCATGGGGCGACGTGCAGAAGGTCACTTACCAATTGACGGATTCGCTGGATCGCAGCCGCGCGCGGGGCAAGGATCTGGTCCGCAGCGTCACGCGCAATCTGCTCACCACCGCGCTGGAAGAGCCTGAGGAACAGCGGTTGGCTGGTAACGTCGAGAGCCTTGAATTCTGGTGTTTCAACGGCACCGACTGGCGCAACACCTGGGACACCACCATGGGCGACACCAACCTGCCCGTGGCGGTCAAGGTCCGGCTGCTCCTTGCCACTGACAATCCCGGCGATATCCTCAATCGCCAACCCTTGGAGATGCTGGTGCCGCTCACCATTCAGGCGCGGACCAACCAGGTTGCCTCAACCGGAGGTGGGCAATGAGACTACGCCCTGGCCCTGACTCGAAGCGTGCTTCCGGCGTCTCGCCGGCCGGTCGTTCGCTTTTGTTGACTGGTCGCGCTCTTCTGCCGGCAAGATGCCGGCAGCACGTTGGGCTGGTGCGCGTCGGACGCCGCCGCCAGCGCGGTTCGGTGCTGGTCATCGTGCTTTGGATCGCGCTGGGTTTGGTAACGATCACGCTCTATTTCGCCAACTCGATGACCCTGGAACTGCGCGCCGCCGACAACCGCGTCGCCGGCATCGCCGCCGACCAGGCCATCGAAGGCGCGGCGCGCTACGTCAGCTACGTGCTCACCACCCAGGCCACCAACGGCATCGTGCCCGACATCAGCACTTACCTCAGCCAGGCCGTGCCCGTGGGCGAGTCGCATTTCTGGATCATCGGCCGCGCCGGAGATGCCGCGCAGATCACCGGCACGTTCGGCGGGGTTGGTCAGTCCGACGCGCTGTATTTCAGCCTGGTGGACGAGGCATCGAAGTTGAATCTCAACACCGCCAGCGTCGCCATGGTCGAGAATCTCACGAACATGACCGCCGAGCTGGCGGCCAACATCGTGGATTGGCGCGCCACCAACGGTCAGGTCTCCCCCAACGGCGACGGCCCCACCGTCTATGCTCGTCTGGATTCGCCTTACACCCCAAAGAATGCGCCCTACGAGACGGCGGAGGAACTCCGGCTCGTCTATGGCATGGACGCGGCCACGCTCATCGGCGAGGACGTGAACCGGAATGGCGTGATGGACGTGAATGAGACCGACTTGAACCGCAACGGCACCGCCGACGCCGGCCTGCTGGAATACGTCACCGTCTTCACCCGCGAGCCGAACACCCGCAGCGACGGCACCGCGCGTGTCAACGTTACCGGCAGCCGCGCGGATCTGGCCACCTTCTTCCAGGATTATTTCTCCACCCAACGGGCCAATGAAATTCTACGCAACCTTGGCCCGCCCACCTCCACCTTCCGCAGCCTCCTGGAATTCTACATCCGCAGCGGGATGACGACGGACGAGTTTGCCCAGATCAGCACTGAGATCACGGTGACCAACGCCGCTTTCATTGACGGGCGGATCAACGTGAACACGGCACCGGCCGCAGTGCTGGCGTGCATCCCCGGCATTGGCTGGGAAAAGGCAGATCAGGTGGTCGCCTACCGGCAGTCCAATCCCGACAGACTCACCTCGGTGGCCTGGGTGAAGGACGCGTTGACGCCGGAGAGTGCCGCGCTCCAGGCCGGGCCTTACCTCACGTCCGAGAGTTACCAGTTCACCGCCGACATTGCCGCGCTGGGGCCGTTTGGCCGCGGCTACCGGCGGACGCGCTTCGTGTTCGACACGAGCGAAGGCACGCCCAAGATCATTTACCGCCGCGATCTCAGCCAGCTCGGCTGGGCATTGGGCCAGACGATCCGTGAGGTCTGGCAGGCACCGAAGGACACGCGATGACGAATGTTTCCAAACCGTGGTGGCTGAAGCTGGACCAACTTAAGGCCCGGCGCCCCAGCAGTTTGCTCGGCCTGACGCTGGACGGCAGCCGGCTCGAAGGGGTCGTGCTCCAACGCAGCAACGGCTCGCTGGTGCTCCAGCAGTCGTTCACCGCCGCGCTCACGCTGGACCCGCTCACGAACGACCCGGCGCTGGTCGGCCGCGAAATCCGCAACCACCTCGACGCCGCTGGTGTGCGCGAGCGCCACTGCGTCGTGGGGGCCCCGCTGACCTGGGTGCTAACTGTTCACAGCAAGGTGCCGGAGTTGCCGGAGGCGGACCTTACCAGTTTTCTACAACTCGAAGCGGAGCGCGGGTTTCCGTGCGATGTCAGCACATTGCTCATCGGGCAGTCGCTGTTCCGCTCGCCGTCCGGCGAGAGATTGGCGACGCTGGTCGGCGTGCCGCTCAATCACCTCGACCGGCTGGAGCAGGTGTTGCGCGCGGCGCAGTTGAAGCCGGTGAGTCTCGGACTCGGCATCGTGGCTTTGCAACCCGTCGTCGCTGGGGCTTCTGATGGCGTGCTGGCGATGACGCTGGGGGAAAGTTGCGTCGGACTGCAAATCACGGCGGGCGGCGGCATCGCGGTGCTGCGCTCGCTGGAAGGCGTGTTTGAAACCGATGGCGGACAGCGCGTGCTCCAGACCGATCAGGTGGCCCGGGACACGCGCATCACGCTGGGCCAGTTGCCGGCGGAGGTCCGGGACACGGTGCAGCGCGTTCGCATTTTTGGTCCGCGCGATTCGGCCCAGGAGTTGGGCCGGTGCCTGGAGCGCCACTTGGCGGCGACGGGCTTGAAGGTGGAACTGGTCTCGACGTATGCCCCGGGCGAGTTTGGGGTCCAGCTTCCGCCGGGCGCGGCCGTGTCGGCGGCGTTCAGCTTGGCGGCGGCGCGCCTGGCGAATCGCGCGCCGGGGTTTGAGCTGCTGCCGCCGAAGGTCACCGCTTTCCAGGCGCTCGCGGCCAAGTACTCTTCCGGCAAACTCCAGCGGGCCGGCGTGGCGGCTGGCGCGGTGCTGCTGCTGGTGGCGGGCGCATTTCTTTTCCAGCAATTTCAACTCATGCGGCTGCGGTCGCAATGGGCGGGCATCGGGCCGAAGGTGCGCGACCTCGAAGCCTTGCAGGCGCAGAACCGCCAGTTCCGGCCCTGGTTCGACGAATCATTCCGCACCCTGAGCATCCTACGGGCGCTGACCACCGCGTTCCCCGAGGATGGCGTGGTTTCGGCCAAGAACATCGAAATCCGCGCTCCCGCCACGGTGTCATGCTCCGGCGTGGCGCGGGACAACCAGTCCTGGCTCAAGATGTATGAGCGGTTGCGCTCGACCAGCGGCGTCACCGACCTCAAGGTGGACGTGATCCGCGGCAAGTCACCCATCCAATTCACATTCGATTTTCACTGGGTAGAAGGGAGCAAGCCATGACCGTCAAAAATCGTCAGCAGTTGTTGATCGTGGTGACCATTGCGCTGGCCGCGCTCTTCGCGGGGGACAAGCTGCTCTTCACGCCGCTGGTGAATCTGTGGAAAGAGCGTTCCGTGGCGGTGGCCAAGCTGCGCACCCAGGTCGCCGAGGGCACGAAGTTGATCCGCCGCGAGCAGGGCTTGCGGAGTGATTGGGACCACATGCGCACCAACACGCTGCCGGACAACACATCGCTCGCCGAGCAGGAGATTCTCAAGGCGTTTGATTTCTGGTCGCAGGACAGCCGCGTGAGCATCCTGTCCATCACGCCGCAGTGGAAGCGCGACGCCGAGGACTACATCACGCTGCAATGCCGCGTGGATGCCGCCGGCAACCTGGCCACGATCACCCGGTTTCTCTATGGCATCGAAAAAGATCCACTGGCGCTGAAGCTGGAAACAGTCGAGCTTACGGCGCGGGACACCGAAGGCCAGCAACTGGCGCTCACGCTCCAGATCAGCGGCCTGGTCCTTAACTCTAAAGCTCCATGAACCAGACAAACATGACTGACCAGACCGCCGACGTGTCTGACACGTCCGACGCGTCCTACTCCTCCGCTCGCCCTTCTAGCTTCGGACTTTGCAAACTCGCATCTCTCGCCCTGCTTGCGCTCCTGCTCCTCCCCGCCGCCGCCCAGACCAACTCCCGCCCCGCCCGCCCGGATTTCTCGTCGTTCAAGCTCATCACCGACCGGAACATCTTCAGCCCCACCCGCACTGCCCTGCGCCCGATGCGCTACGACACCCCCACCACCACCCGGCCGACGGCCCGGCAGGGAGATTACTTCGCGCTGGTGGGCACCATGGAATACGAGAAAGGCGCGTTCGCCTTTTTCGACGGAACCAGTTCCGAATACCGCAAGACGCTCAAACCCAGGGACACCATCGCTGGCTACAGGCTTGGCGAAATCACTCAAAGCCATGTGAGCCTGACGCAGGACACCAACACGCTGCAATTGAAGGTGGGCATGCAAATGCGCCACAACAGCGACGGCGGGTGGACCGCCGTGACCCCGACGGACACGTCGGTGGGCAGTTCCTCCTACGGGTCCACGACGACTCGGTCGGACTCGTTCATGTCCGACCGGCGTTCCCGGGATCATAGCACCGCGGCCGGATCACACGGCCCGCCCGGTGGCGACGGACGCTCCGGTGGTGACGGACGATCAGGACGCTCCGGTGGCGAAGGACTGCCCAGCGCACCCGGTGGTGAAGGATCGGCAGTCATGGTTATTTCCGGGGAAGGTGCCGCTGTCCTGGCCCCCGCCGAGGGATCACCAGACACCGCCCCCGCCCCTGCCGCCGCCGCCCCCGCTGGTGGCGCGGACGAAGTACTCCGACGACTTATGCAACGCCGCGAACAAGAAATGAACCGATGAAAACGATACCAACTCTGATACTGCTGGCGGCGCTTGGCGCCGGAGCGTGGTTGTACGCTCAAGACCGGACTCTCACCAACGCCATCGCCCCGGTCGCGGCCCCGCCGCCGCCCGCCGCCGTTGTTATGCCTCCGCCTGGCCTCGCGCCGGCGGAAGCGCCCGGAGCGGTCGCCCTCACCAATGCCGGGAGCGCCATCCCCGGGGCGGAGCTGTCGCCCGCGGTTCCCGGCGACACGAACGCCGTATCCATGCCGCCGGAGATTGCCTCGACGAACGCGCCTTCGCCCACCGTCATCCTCCCCAATGGCGAGGTGGGCTTGCGCATCAATTTCCGCGGCGTCCCGCTGGAGTTGGTGCTCAACTACCTCAGCGATGCGGCGGGCTTCATCATCGTCCTCGACACCCAGGTGCGCGGCAAAGTGGACATGTGGAGCAACACGCCCCTGACCAAGGACGAGGCCATCAACCTCCTGAACTCCGTGTTGAACAAGAACGGTTACGCCGCCATCCGCAACGAGCGGACGCTCACCATCGTCAGCAAGGACGAGGCGAAAACCAAAGACATCCCGGTCCGGCTAGGCGGCGACCCCGCCAACATCCCGCGCAACGACGAGATCGTCACGCAGATCATTCCCATCCGCACCGTCACGGCGGCACAGGTGCTCAAAAATCTGGAGCCGCTGGTTTCCTTGACGACGACCATGACCGCCAACGACGCCGGCAACTCGATCATCATCACCGACACCCAGGCCAACATCCGCCGGGTCGCTGAGATCATCAAAGGCATTGACACGGGAGCTGAAGAGGAAACGGTGGTGAGGGCGTTCTCCCTGAAGTTTGCGGACCCGGTGGAGATGGCGACCTTGCTGATGGCCGCGTTTCCTGACGACAGCAAATCGGGAAGCGGCCAGTCGTCGGTGCGTTTCGGCGGCGGCCGCGGCGGCCGCGGCGGCAGCAGCGGAGGCGGCCCTGGCGGCATGTTCGGGGCCATGTTCGGCGGTGGCGACACCGGCAGCGGCGGCAATCAACGCATCAAGAAACGGTCCGGGGTCCTTGCCACTGCGGATTCGCGCACGGCGTCGGTCATCGTCACCGCGGGCAAGGAGATGATGGAGCAGGTCGCCGCCTTGGTGGAGCAGTTGGACGCCAACACCGCGAAGAAGCAGAAGGTCTATTTCTATTCGCTGGATAACGCCGACGCCCAGCAAGTGCAGCAGGTGCTCTCGGACATGTTTCAGCGCAACAGCACCAGCCAGAACAGTTCCCGCAACAGCCAGAATCAAAACAACGCGCTGAATAACCGGAGCATGCAGAACCAGCAGAACAGTCGCAGCGGGGGCAGCACTTCCGGATTCGGCAGTACCCGGGGCGGCGGTGGTGGTGGTGGTGGCGGCTTCTGACCGGAGTTCCACTTCCATCCTGAATCGGGCCACAACACACACGACACAGACATGATCACACCATCTTTCTCACGGTTTTCACTCCTCACGGGCCTCTTGGGCTTAAGCCTGCTCGCCTCGGCGCTGTCGGCCAGTGCGCAGGGCTTCGGCGGCTTCGGCGGCGGCGGTTTCGGCGGTGGCGGCTTCGGCGGCGGCCGAAGCTCCCGCGGCAGCAGCACCACCCGTCAGTATAACAGTAACGGCACCATCGGCGATGCGATCATCTCGATTGATCCGGAGACGCGCCGGATCATGGTGATCACCGACGAAGAGACCAGCGAGTATGTGAGCCAGGTCATCACCAGTCTGGACCGTCCCAAGCCCCAGGTGCTCATCAACGTGGTCTTTCTGGAAGTGACTTACGCGAACGGCTCCGATGTCGGAGTGCAAGGCTACTACGGCTCGCCTGATGGCAAGGTCAACTATCGGCAAGATTTCTCCGGGATGCCCGGCATCCCCGGCGTGAGCCAGCAGGACGGCACGTTCAGATACATCGGCCCGAACTACGGTGCGACACTGAAAGCCATCGCCCAGAACGGCAAAATGGAAGTGCTCTCCCGCCCGTCCATCATGGCCCGCAACAACCAGCAGGCCACCATTCTCGTCGGCAAGCAGGTGCCGCTCATCACCAGCGTGCGCTACGACACCTTTGGCAACCAGATGAACGGCATCACCTACCAGAACGTGGGCATCCAACTTGTGGTGACGCCCTTCATCACTTCGTCCGGCATGGTGGAAATGATTGTCGCCCCCTCCATCTCCGCCATTTCTTCTGAAACCGTCGCTATCTCCACCACCACCAACAACTCCACCGTCGGTGCTCCGGTGATCAACACCCGCTCGGCCGACACGGTCGTGGTGACGCCCGACGGCCACACGGTCATCATTGGCGGACTGATGCAGAACGAAAAAACCGACAATGTCTCCAAAGTCCCCCTGCTCGGCGACATTCCAGGGCTGGGCTACTTGTTCCGACGCACGGTGAAGACCAGTACCAAGACTGAGCTGATGATCTTCCTCACTCCGCACATTGTCATGAACCCCACGGAGATGGACGCGGTGACCGAGAAAGGCAAGGCCTCCCTGCAAAAAGCCTTCACCGAGCAGGACTTGAACAAGTTCCTGGAAGGCATCCCCACGAAGAACGAACCTACCGCTGTGCAGAAACCCGGTCAGCCGCCCGTCCCGGTCCAGCCATGACCTGCCGCCGCTCTTTGCGTCCTCGTAGCGGCGTCTCGGCAGAGCGCCGCAGTCTGC
>CAINDV010001008.1 GCA_903847485.1 uncultured Verrucomicrobiota bacterium | reverse complement strand
CTCTGCGACGCCGAAGACCGGCTGTTCATCAACGCCTGCTGGAATCTCGCCGACGCCGACACGGCCGAGCGCGAAGCGGCGTCCATGTCGGCTGGTGCCCGGCTGCTTCCCAAGGCCAAGGGCGTGCTGCTCTACCACGAACACGCGCCGGACACCGCCCAGCGCTTTCCCGAAGCCCAACCGGCGTGGCGCTGGCTGCTCGAACAATGAAAAGGAGAATCCCAATCATGAAGTTTGAAATCCGTCGCGTCCAAAACGGCGTGGTGTTGCTTCCGGCCCACGAATTCGCCAGCCTTTCCCGGCCATGAACTACGAGCTTTTCTTCTCCTACTCGCGCAAGGACAACGTCCCGCGCCCCCTGCCGCCCACTCCGCACTCCGCACTCCCCACTCCGCCTTCCAAAGGCTGGGTCACCGCCCTGCGCGATGAAATCCTCGCCGACCATCGCCGTTTCTCCACCGAGCCGCTGCGCATCTTCTTCGACACCTCGGAGATTCGTGGCATGGACGACTGGCGGCACCGCATCCTCACCGGGCTGCGCGAGAGCCGGATTCTCCTCGTCTGCCTCTCGCCCGATTACTTCCAAAGCCCGCCCTGCCTCTGGGAATGGGAGGAATACCTCAAGCGCCAGGTCCACGCGCTCATGGGGCAGGACAGCGTCGCGCCGGTGTATTTCGTGGAAGCGCCGGACAGCGACGAGCATCTGAACGCCGCCTGGGCCGAGGCCGTCACGCGCAAGGTCGTCACGCCCGCCGATCGCCCGGCCTGGGAGCAGCGGTGGAAAGCATGGCACGAAGCCACGCTCGACCGCCCGAACTGGGTGGACTTGAAACCGTGGTTTCCGCACGGCGTCGAGGCGCTGCGCGAGGCCGCCGTGCGCGAGAAGCTCGCCGCGCTGGGCACGAGCCTGTGGGAACGCATCCAGCGCGCCCGCCGCACCACCGGCGTGCCGGGCAATCTCCGCCGGCTCAATCCCCACTTCATTGGCCGCCGCGCCGAGTTGCGCCAGTTGCACGAGAACCTCGCCCTCGGCGCGGTGGGCGTGGTCACCGCCGTGCATGGGCTGGGCGGACAGGGCAAGACCGAGCTGGCTACCGCCTACGCGCACGGCTGGGCCGATTCCTACCCCGCCGGCCTCTGGGTGCTGGGCGCGGAGGGCAAAAAGGAAATGCTCCCACTGCTCGGCGAACTCTGCGCCGAACTGCAAATCCCCCTCACCACCGGCCCGGACGAATCTGCCGACGCCCGCGGACGCCGCGTGCTGGCTGAATTGAAACGCCGCGCCCTCGCAGCCGCCCCGAGCGACCCAGACAAAGGCGCGGCCTGCCTCGTCATCCTCGACAACGTCTCCGAGCCGGCGCTGCTGGCCGAGCCGCAACTGGCGCAGATTCCGCGCGAAGACTGGCTGCGCGTGGTCGTCACCACGCGCGAAGGGCCGGAGAAGTTCCCCGCCTCGCGGAAAAAGTCCCTCGCCTTCATCGCCGTGGACGCGCTGAGCGACGACGACGCGGCCCGGCTCATCGAGGACCACCAACTGGACGGCCAATGGCCCGCCGCCAGCGCCGCCGCGGACGCCGCCGCCGCGCGCGCGATTGCCCGCGAACTGGGCGGCTTCACGCTGGCCGTCGAGAGCGTGGCCATCTACCTGGGCCTGCACCCGGACATCCGCCCCGCCGATTACCTCGCCCGGCTGCGGGACGAGGGGTTGACCGGCGTGGACGCGCTGCACGCCGACGCCGACGTGGCCGCGCAGATGCAGCACCGCGAGAAACAGCTCCGGCTCGTGCTGGACCAGACGCTCGCCCGCCTGACGCCCGCCGAGCGCACCGCGCTGGACTACGCCGCGCTGCTCCCGCCTGACAGCATCCCCTGGCCGTGGCTGCGTGCGTTGGTGGAACAGGAACAGCCCGACGCCCTGACGAAACGACCAGGCTACGATGACCCCTGGCAAACCCTGCGTCGCCGGCTCGAAGGCCTGCGCCTGCTCACGCCCGGCGACCATGTGGAAATCGCCCGCTTGCACCGCATGATTGCAGCCCATGTGCGGGAACGAATGGGCGACAACGCAGCAACAACTCTCGGCAAACTTATCACCCACCTCCATGACGGGGCTGGCTATCAACTCCAGGAAACGTGGGCGCATGACCCGGCGGCGTTGTGGGTGCTCGTGCCGTTGCAGGAAGCAGTCCGGTTGCTTTTGGGTAGAACTTCCAACCCCATGCTTGGTCGCGTCGCCAGTCTGGTTGGCGAAGTGGAAGCAAACATCGGACGCCTCGACCGTGCGGACTACTTCCTCCGTCGTGCGCTCGAAGTCGCGGAGGCGGACCTCGCCGCCAACCCCGAGTCGGCCCAGGCCGCGCGCGACGTGTCGGTGAGCTTGAACACGCTGGCGGACTTTCTGGCCAGGCGCGGTTTGCCGGGCGACGCGGAGAAAGCCTTGGGCCATTACCAGCGCAGTCTGGAGGTCAGCGAACGCTTGCTCGGGGCCAACCCGGAGTCGGCCCAGGCCGCGCGGGACGTGTCGGTGAGCTTGAACACGCTGGCGGACTTTCTGGCGAGTCGCGGTTTGCCGGGCGACGCGGACCAGGCATTGGGCCATTACCAGCGGTGTCACGAGGTGCTCGAACGCTTGCTCGGGGCCAACCCGGAGTCGGCCCAGGCCGCGCGCGACGTGTCGGTGAGCTTGAACAAGCTGGCCGACTTTCTGGCCAGGCGCGGATTGCCGGGCGACGCGGAGAAAGCCTTGGGCCATTACGAGCGCAGTCTGGAGGTCCGCGAACGCTTGCTCCGGGCCAACCCCGAGTCGGCCCAGGCCGCGCGCGACGTGTCGGTGAGCTTGAACCAGATGGCGGACTTTCTGGCGAG
>CAINDV010001007.1 GCA_903847485.1 uncultured Verrucomicrobiota bacterium | reverse complement strand
GTGTCCGGAGCGGGACCAGCAGTTCTGTTACATCGCCGAAGAAAAGCAGCAGTTCCTCCAGCGCGGCTTGCCGATCATCAGCGGCGACACCAAGAAGAAGGAACTGGTCGGCAACTTCAAGAATGCGGGGCGGGTCTGGAGTCAGACGGCCACCCCGGTGAAGGACCATGACTTCCGTTCCGAGGGCAAAGGCATGGCGGGGTTCGCTCTCCAAAAGCTGCCCGCCGGCGTGAAGACCGAGTACTACCAGGGCAAATACTACTTCCCGAATCTGCCGCCGCACCTGGGCAAGCGCCTGTACTACGATCCCAATTTGGGTGCCAAAGGCAGCCTGGTCTTCCGGGGCCAGTTCGTTGACGAACCGGTGGGCGAAAGTTACCTGCTCCTCAACGTCCTGCGCGACGCGGATCTGGCCAGCGCCATCAGCCTGTGCCCCACCAGTGATGTGGACTACCGAACTTGGTCCAATCTTGTGGCGGGCTTGAGCACCGAGCTGCAAACCTTTAGCGAAAGCCGGCAGCAGCCGGGAACTTACGTCCCAGACACAAATCTGACGACAATCAACCTGGTGGGCAGCCTGGCGGAGGTCACTTCGGACAACCTGGCGGTGGATTCCTACGCGCTGAGCGCCACCGGCCCGGGCAGCGGTTACGTGACCTTGCTGGAAAACAGCGGCACGGCCAAAACAGATTCGGGCGATCCTGTAGCGATGCACATCATCCGAGTGGGCGGAAGCCTTTACAACGGCTCGATCAAGGTATTGGCCGCCGAAAACCCGCTCAGCGAACTGACCACCTTCCAGCACACCGCGGACCTGGCCGGCCGTGGCAGCGAATACGACTACGAATGGAAGATCGCCGCCCCGGTGGATGGGATTCCGCCAGTTTCTGATACCAACATGTCCCGCTACCTGGCGCTGGTCAGCGGCCCCAATCTGCCGCGTTACGTCCTGGGCGGCGCGGGGGCGCAGGCCCTGGGTGACAACTACCTGGCCATGCGTTACCGGCCCAAGAACCCCGCCCATCCGCTCTTCAACCAGTGGTCCGCTTGGTGCCCGCCGCAACTGGCCGAGGGCTGGATCAAGCGCGTGCTGGCGGGTATCAACCCCTTCAACCAGCGCGCCACCGACCTCTTTAACAATTCCGTCAACACTGATGTCAGCCTGCTCACCCAGGCCGGCAAACGCTGGGAGGGCGACGTGGCGCTGAATCGCTCCACCATCAACAACTACGGGCTTATCGAGATTTACGAGACCATCCTGCGCCGTGGCCGCTCCCTCAGTATCGAGTCGGGCTACAACTATGGCCCCGCCAACGACGCCCTCCTCCTGGCCGCCGGCTACCTCAGCGACCTCTACATGATGGTCGGCAACGAGGCCTGGGCGGATGCCGCCAACCCTACCATCGGCATCGGCACCGCCGACCACACCTACGGCGACATCGCCACCGCCCTCTTTGCCTTCAAGGGCCAGGAGCCGTCGTTGTTGGATGAGGAGTTGGCCTTGTTGCGCGGCCGTGACGACTTCCTCCAGCCCGGCTGCATCATCAGCCCCGTCTATAACCGGCTGGTTTGGAACTATACCCGCGGCATTGATGCCGGCGAAGTCATCTACGCCCTTAACTACAATATCCAGCCTGCCCCCAACAACGCCACCGCCATCATCGGCGCGGCTGACGCCGCCTACATGTATCCGCAAGGCCACGGCGATGCCTACGGCCACTATCTCACTGCCCTTAAAGGCTACTACACGCTCCTGCTTAACTCCTGCTTCGACTGGGTGCCGCGCTCCGAGGCCGTCCTGGTTCTGGGGCAGCCCGTCCAGGTGGACTACCAGGACGAACGCAAGTTTGCCAGCGCGGCCGCCGCCCTGGCTCGCGCCGGACAGCAAGTCTTCGACCTGACTTGGCGCCGCGATTACCAGCAGGTTCAGACCGCCGGGTGGAACCAGTTCGGTTCGGTCCGTGTCAACCCGCGCCAGACCTACACCACCGACGGAGTGGCGACGAATACCGCCTCCCACTGGGGCCTTGATCACTGGGTCACCCGCACTGGCGAGGGGGGCTACGTCAACTGGGTCGTGGGCAACGCGATCCTGCCCGACGTGGACACCAACGCCAGCCACACCGGCATCCAAAAGGTGGACCGCACCACCGTACCAGAACTGCAGGAACTGGTCACTCTGGCCCAGGCCCTGCAAACCGACATGGATAATGCCGAGGGCGGCCTTTCCCCGCTCGGCGTGCCGCAGGATGCCATCGCCTTCGATATCAACCCCTCCGCCGTCGTGGGCACCGATAGCGGCACCCACTTCGAGCAGATTTATCAGCGGGCCAAAGTTGCCCTCAACAACGCCGTTGCTGCCTTTGACGACGCCAAAGAGGTAACTGCCCTTATGCGCTCGGAGCAGGATTCGCTGGCCGCCCTGCAGTACAGCGCCGCCTCCCAGGAGCAGGCCTATAACCGCGCCCTCATTGAGATCTACGGCACGCCCTACCCCGACGACTTGGGCGCCGGCAAGACTTATAGTCAGGACTACGCCGGTCCCGACCTCCTGCACTATTCCTACGTGGACCTGCCCGAGTCCACCTTCAACGGGTTGATCAATCCCACGCAGTGGCAGACCAACCGCATCGATCTGCAGCGCATGCCCAGCAACTGGGCAACCCAGTTCTATACCAACATGGACTGGGTGACGGCCAGTTCCAGCACCAATTACTTGGCTTCCACCAACAGCCTTCAATTCGTGTTCGGACCGCACGGGTTCTTTGACAAGCCTGCCAGTTGGACCGGCAAACGCCAAACCCCGGGACAAATCCAGCAGCGAATCTCCGAATCCATTGCCAGTCACGACCTTGTCGCCCAGGCCCTGCGCAGTGCCCAGGGGGCCAAGACGGGTTTGGACAAGCAAATCGCGGCCTTCAACGCCACGGTGGCGACCCACGACACCAACCGGGATTTGCAGTTGATGCTGGTGAAGGCGGAGGTAGCGGCCAAATGGGTGGAATTCGCCTCGGCACGGATATCGAGATATCTGCTGGCCATGAAGGATGCGGTCGAGAGGACCACCGCCAACGGGTCGGAGGCCGTCCCCAAGACGATCATTGCCGGCCTAGCCATGGGCGGGGATGCGCTTGCGCCCCTCACGGCGAACATCAAACTGGCGGGTGTCGTAGCTGGAATAAAATTTAATGTTACGGACATTATGCAATCAGGCGGAGCCGCTTTGGAGACGACGATCACTGCCAATGCGCGTCTCTCGAGCACCTACGATAGCGCCCAGAACCAATGGGCGGCGGACCTGCGCGACAAAGTCATGACCGTGGCCGCTTCCTTCTCGGCGCTGGGCGGCCACATGGGCACCATCAACACCCGGTTGCGGCAGTATGACGACGCCCAGCGAGCCTACCAGTCCGCCGTGGCCGACGGCGACCGCATCCTCGCGGAACGAGCCACCTACCGTGCGCACATGGCCCAACTCATTCAGGGCTACCGCAGCCGCTGGCGCTGGCGGGCGCTCAGCGCGCCGTGGTGGTGTTCGTAGTGGCGCAGCCCGCAGGCCAAGGGCAAGATTGAACGCCGCTTCGGCACCCTGCAAAAGCGGCTGGTGGCCCTTCTGGCCTACGAAAATGTCAGCGGCTACGCCGCTGCCCAAATCGTGCTCAACCGCGAGGTGGAACGGCAAGACGCCACGGTCTGCCGCACCACCAGCCTGAGTCCCAATGCGGCCTGGGAGAAAGCCTTGGAGGATCAGCGCACCGTCCTACGCCCCTGTCCGCCGGTAACGCTTCTGGACCTCCATCTGGCGCTCCACTTGAAACGCCGGGTCAACGCCGACCACCAGATCGACTTTCTGGGCCAAAGCTGGCACATCGCGCCCACCAAACGAGCCGCCATCACCCTCATTCATCACCCGCTCCGCCAGTTCTGGGCCATCACCCAGCCACCCTCACCCCCGCTCAACAATTGGCCCGAAATCCTGGGAAAATACTCCCTTTAATCCCGTCTCCTTTTGAACCAGCGCGGAAATCTCCTTTTGAACTCCCGCCGACAATAACATTTGATTTGATTGCCCGGAGGATGGCATTAACCTGTCGCTGTGCTGTGGCTAAACGCGAAGGTCAACCGGCGTTTTACGTCGGCGATCGAAGCTCTTGGACGCTGTTCGCCCGAGAATCGCCCACCCCACTGCCGCTTGCCCCGCCAACAACCATGATCAGATCTCTTCGTCCTCGCTACGCCGCACGGCGTGGCTTCACCCTCATCGAACTCCTGGTGGTCATCGCGATCATCGCCATTCTTGCCGGGCTGTTGCTCCCGGCCCTGGCCAAGGCCAAGGAGCGCGCCAAGCGCATCCAATGCCTGAACAACCTGCGCCAGCTCGCGGTGGTGGACACCATGTTCGCCAACGAGAACAACGACGAAGTTATCGTGGCCCGGCAGCAGGCGGTACAACTGTGCGTGGACCCGCCGCAGCGCGACCTCTGGGCGCAGGCGGGCCTCGTCATCCAGACGAACGTTACCGGCTCCGTCTGGACCTGCCCCAACCGCCCCACCTTCCCGGTCTATGAACCGGACTTCAACCAATTCGTGATCGGCTACCAGTACTTCGGCGGCATCCGTGAATGGAATAACCCCGCCGGCAAATTCGAGTCCCGCAGCCCCGTGAAACTCAGCACGGCCAAACCCGGCTGGTGCCTGGCCGCCGACGCGATGATGAAAGTTGACGGCACCTGGGGCGGCGGTCGCGACAGCTCTTATGCGAACATGCCCCAGCACGCCAACAAGAAGGGCGGCCCGCCCGACGGCGGCAATCAAGTTTTCGCCGATGGCTCCGCCCGCTGGGTAAAGTTCAAGGACACCTTCTATCTCCACAGTTGGACGGGCGACAACAACC
>CAINDV010001006.1 GCA_903847485.1 uncultured Verrucomicrobiota bacterium | reverse complement strand
GTAGATGCCGCTGGGGATGATGATTCCGCATTGTCCACCGAGGCGTAACAGGTGGAGGCTGTGTTCGAGAAAGAGCTTGTAGAGGTTAAGGTCGGTAGTGGCCTTCTTGCCGTCCACCCAGGCGAGTTGGTTGCGGAACTGCGGAACATTGCGGAAGTAAAGATTGACGTGCGGGAAGCGGCTGCGGAACTCCAGCCAAGCCGTGCGGATTTCCGGGTTCTTGAGGAGTTTGGCCTGCTCCTTCTCGAATTCCTTAATCGTCATCTTGTTCTTCGAGATGAGGTCGGAGTAGGCGTCGAAGAACTCCTTGGCTTGCGGCTTGAAGATTTCCCACGGTGGATTGGTGATGATGGAGTCGAAGCCGCCGTCGGCGAGCACCTTGTCGAACTCGTAGCCCCAGTGGAAGGGTTGGAGCGCCTCGATGTCGGCGAGCTTCAGCGGGCGCTTCGCCGGCTTGCCGGTGTCGTTCTTCTTGTCGTCCCACGTCGCTTGCTCGAACTGAATGCCCAAGGCTTTGAACTCTTCGAGGAGGAGTTGGTTCATCCGCTGGTAGGCGTCGGCACGGACTTTCTCGATGTGTTCGCGGAGGCGCAGGACGCGCTCGTCCTGGTCCACGAGGTCGGCCAGGTCGTCGTAGCCGCCGACGTTAGTCGGCGCATTCGTTCCGCCGTCCGCAGTGGATGCCCCGGCCTTGGAAGTTGGCGCGGACTCACGTCCGCGGCTACGGGAATCGGGTTGAAAGGCGTGTTTGCGGTAGAGTTCGATGGACCGGTTCTTGTCTTCCAGGATGGCGGCGAAGCGGGCGGCGGTGCGCTGGGCGACGTAGGCGGCGACTTTCTCCTGCTTGGTCGGCGCGGCTTTCGTCTCGACGGCGAAGCCGAGGGCGCTGTCGTGCTGGAGGGTCAGGCGGTCCTGCCCCCCGGCCGGGCCGGAGGCCGGCGCTCCGGAGCCGGCGTCGAACTTCTTGGGGTCAACGTGGAGCAGGCCGATGAGGGAGTTGCCGGCGAGGATGTTGAAATCAATGTTCGGCAGCGGCTCCAGTTGGTCCTCGGTCTGCGCGGAGGCGACGAGGGCGAGGAAGAGGCGCAGGCGGGCGATTTCCGTGGCTTCTTCCATGATGTCCACGCCGAAGAGGTTCTCGGTGATGATGCGTTTCTTGATGTAGTAGAGCGGCGAGGGGTGCTCGGCCTGGACCTGTTTGAGCCAGGCGGCGAGTTCGGCGTGGTTCAGGAACTGGATTTTCCCGATGACGGCGGCGTAGAGGGCGATGAGGACTTTCATCGCGGCGACGAGGAAGGCGCCGGAGCCGCAGGCGGGGTCGAGCAGGCGGAGCGAGGGCAGGATATCGAAGAGGAGGGCGCGGCAGAGCGGAGCGTCGAGGTTCAGGAGGAGATCGGAGATGGAGTGAAACGCGGAGCGCGGAGTGCGGAGCGCGGATTGGGCGGCGGGAGAAGTGAGCCTCCTCACGTCGGCTTCTACAGACGCCTGGTTCACGCGGTCCAGGACGAGTTTGAAGATGGTGCGCTCGCAGAGGTAGCCGGTCATTTCGGGGCGGGTGTAGTAGGCGCCGAATTCCTTTTGGTTGATGTATTTCTCGAAGATGTAGCCGAGCACGTCCGGGTTGATTTCGTCGTCCTTGCCGCCGGGGGCGTCGTTTAGGTTCCAGGAGTAGCGGCCAAAGAGGCTGAGGACGTTCGCAAAGGCGTGGTCGGGGATTTTGATGCGGGTCTGGTCCGGGTGGCCGTGGGCGAGTTCGACGCGATGGGGCAGGAAGAGGCCGCCGTTGAGGTAGCGGATTTTGCCGAGCAAGGCGCGGGCGGCGGGGCTGCGGGCGGCTTCGGGCTTGGCGAAGCCTTCAAAGAAGAGCGGGCGGAGGAAGACTTGGAAGAACTGGTCCGGGCCGCGCTGGCGGCTGGCGGCGAGTTTGTCCTCCAGGTAGTGCTCGTTGCCGCCGTCGAGGAAGAACTTTTTCTGGAGGAAGTAGATGAACATGAGGCGGTTCATCAGGACGGAGGCATACCAGCGGCGCTGGTGTTCGTCGGGGACGCCTTCGATCAATTCGACAAAGGCGAGGCGTTGCTCATCGAAGTCGCGATAGAACTTCTTGGTGACGCGCTCGACATCGAGGGCGGCTTTGAGGCGGTGGGCGACTTCGGTGACGGGGATGTTGCCCTCGGCGTCGAGTTCGGTGATGTCCACGACCATTGCGGCGAGCTTGCTGAGGAAGAGGTCGCCGGGCTGGCCTTTGACGTAGAGGTGGTCGCGGGCGTGGCTTTTGCCGGCCTCGCGCTTGACCCAATACCAGAGGCTTTGGGTGCGGGCGGCGTCGGTGAAGATGAGGAGGTTTTCCGCCGCGAGGACCGAAACGGCGGTGTGGATGGCGGCGCGGGCCTTGGCCGGCGGAATCTGGCCGTCCGGCGTGGTGACCTCCAAGACGTGGATGCCGGAGAGCACGGCGACTGGGGCGCGATGGAAGCGGAGGCCGCCCTTGGCTTCGGCGGCGGCGGGCTGGAGGGCGTGGGGCGGATGGCTCCAGCCGAGTTCCTCGACGAAGAGGCGGCGGAACTCGAAGTCCTGGAGAAGCTGGCGGGTGGATTGGAGGTTCAGGGGCATGATGGCTAAAGCGGCGGGATGCCGCCCGATTGGCCAGCCAGAGGCTTCCCAATTCCGTAACCGGTGGTTACGGAATTGCCGCCGCCTGCGCGGCGGGAATTTGGCACCACGGCGGAGGGCTTTCCGGAAGCTGCCTCCGGCCAGGCGAGACTCAATTCCGTAACCAGTGGTGACGGAATCTTGGCCGCGAGCTGTGGGTAGGTCAGGTAACAGCGTCGGGTCCGTTCCAGCGTGGAAAGTCCCAGCCCGGCGAGTCCACGCTGCTTGAGATCCGCCGCCAGGGTTTCCAGCAGGCGCGCGCCATACTTCGCCCGGTCCTCCCCGTTTTGCTCGAACTCAACAATGTAAGCCCCGATGAGCCAGTTGCGGATGACGAGGGCTTGATTGACGACGGTGGCCGCGCGCCCGAGCAACTCCTGGCTGGCAGAATCAATCGCTTTGACGAGTTGGAGGTATTTCATGGCGTCGGGGGGGCGTTTGGACGGCCATCACACTGCGCGAAGGCCGAGCGAACAGATGATCTGCGGCGGGGGCGGCGGGGCTGAAGTGTCGAGGATGACGAGCCGGTTCTCGTTGCGCAGGTCCACGACAATCTGGGCGAGATGATCGGGCGGCAAGCCCTGGCGCAGTTCGCGAGAGAGGGTGTCGCGGGCGTATTCGGTCAGATGGCCCCGGAGCATTTCCTCCAGTGCGCGGGGCAATTCCGCCAGCGGTTGGGCGAAGAGCGTGCCCTCGATGCTGGCCCAGTAGTCCTTGAGCCGGTAGTAGGCTTTGTACTTTGGCCCGGAGCGTGAGCCGAGCGCGCCAGTCATGGCGGGCTGCTCCTTGATGACGGCTTCGGCGGCCTGCGCCACCAATTCGTGATGATTGGCGGCGCGGGGCAGTGCGGGCGTATCCGGCGTGCAGGCGGCCATTTCCAGGATGGCGCGGGGGGATTCGGAGACAATCTTGCCAGCGTCGTCCACGCGAGCCAGGGCGTTGGCCCCCTCGGCAGTGCGCAGAAAGACCAGTGCGCCGGGCGTGGCCTTGGGCGGTGTGGCTTTGGCGGAGAACACCACGTCCGGCAGGTTCTCGACGGTCTTTTGCAATTCCGGGTTGTCCTTGATGGCACCTTGCCAGATGCCGAGCGCGAACGAACCAAGGTCCACTTCGTCGTCCTGATCGTCGAGCGAGCCGGATTTCTCGTTGTAGAGGTCGTGCCAGGCCTTGGTCTTGCCGGCGTCCTCGTCAAAGAAGACTTCGTCGGTGCCGAGAATCTCCTCGCTCTGCTTGAGGCGTCCGCGCAGGCGGTTACGGAGATTGATGATGCGGTCCACGCCGTCCGCCGGCAGGAAGGTGTAGCAGAGGACGCTGAGGGATTCCTGGCCGATGCGGTCCACACGACCCGCGCGTTGCACGAGCCGGATGATCGCCCAAGGCAGGTCGAAGTTCACCACGATGGCGCAGTCTTGGAGGTTCTGGCCTTCGCTGAGCACGTCGGTCGCCAGCAGCACGCGGATTTCACTCTCGCCGGAGACGTTTCGCTTGTTGCTGCGCGGGCTGAACGCCCAAGCCGCCGCCGTTGGGTCAGGATCGTCACCCGTGACGGCGCGCAGATGAGTGATGTTGGCCGGGCGAAGTTGCTTTTCGAGATAGCGCACCGTATCGGCGAACTGCGAAAAGATGAGCAGCTTTTCGTCTTTGTGCTTCTTCGCGATGAGATGCAGCAGTTTCTTGAGCTTGGCGTCGCGAGCGTCGTCCCATTCGCCAGTCTGCGCCAGAATCCCCCGCAGGTCCTCGGCGTCGGCGCGCAGGTGCTCGGCCAGTCCGGCTATGAACAAGTCGGGGCGAACCCAGCGGAACTTGCCTTTCTGCGTGGTAGCGAGGAGCTGGTAAAGGGTGGCCGCGCGCTGGGCGAATTCGGCTTCGGTCTGGAGGGCACCCGAAGTCTGTTCGAGGGCAAGCGCCAACTCGGCTTCTTCGGCGTCGGAAACGTCGAGCAGGTCGCCCAACTGCGTGCCGATGGGCAGCGGCTTGGCGTTGGCCAGCGCGTGCAGGAGGATGTGGTTGCGCAGGATGTGCCGCTGGAGCGAGAGGAGGAAGGAATGGCCGCAGCTTTCGAGGCGCTTGAAGAGATTGGTTTTGACGTAGCCGATGAGGCGCTTGCCCGCGCGGCTCAGGTCGGCCAAGACCACCGCCTCGGCGTCGTCCGGCGGCGGCTGAGGGGTCTGGTGGACGTACTGTTGCAGACCATAGCGCGGCAGGTGGAGGTGGCTGATGATGTCCACCACCGCCGGGGCATAGAGGCGGCCGTACTGGTCGCTTGGGTCGTCCTCGGCAATGGGGAACTTGATGGTGCGCGGCACGCGCTTGGGGAAATAGGCGCGGCGGCCATCGGGGTAGGTGATGAAGTAGCGGTCGCGGGTTTCGTCCTTCTCGGCGTAGTGCTTCTCGATAAACGAGCGCGTGCGGCGGACGAGGAAGAGCCGCATCAGGTCGCGCCAGTCGTCCGGGAAGGGGCTTTGCTCAAAGGCACGCAGCGTCTTGGGGTTGATTTGCAGTTGTGCGAGATCCTCGGCGGTGAGGTCGCGCACCCAGCGCTCCGGGCGGACGCCCAAATCGTCGTCATCGGACAGGAACAGCCGTAGCTGGTTGGAAACGTCGCTGAATTCCTTGTTGAACGGCGTGGCGGAAAGCAGTGCGGTGTAGTCGGCGTTCTGGGCGATGTAGTCGCGAATGACCTGATAGCGCTGCCCTTCCCGGTTCCGCAAGTTGTGACTCTCGTCCAAAATCACCATGCGGTGCCGGATGCCCGCTGAGCCCAGCGAAGGTCAGGTTGCTGCTGCCCAAGTAGCTGATGATGGGGTTGATGGGATCGGGCCGAAAGCAGAGGTAGAGCTTGGCGTGCAGGGGATGCGCGAGG
>CAINDV010001005.1 GCA_903847485.1 uncultured Verrucomicrobiota bacterium | reverse complement strand
GTCGAGGCTCGGCAGGAGCCACGCCCTACCGCTGGGCGACTTTTCAAAGACGCACTAAGGCGGCGGCGGGAGTGATTAGTGCGCGGCGGGCAGGTTCAGTTCCGCCAGCCTTTGGCCCGCGCCGACAAGGTCGCTCCAAGCTTCCGCTGGGCGTCCCCAAAGGACCGCAGTTAGAGTCAGGGTTGGCCCCCCGAATTTTTCGCCTTGAAGCCAGGAAAGCCACACCCTCCTGACTAATGAGATAACTCTGCCACCCGGCGTGCTCAGTGAGTGTTACCGCCTCCGCTGGCGGATCGAGCAGGCCTTTGACCAACCAGAACAGAAACTTGAGGAGCGCCAAGCCTGGGGAAAGAGTAACACGGTTAAAACCATCCCAGCCAGCGTCCTATGCCCGGCGCATAACTTACTACAGATATTCCACGCCACCCTCAAAACCGAAGCGGCGATCGAAGATACCAAAGTCATTATCGCCTATCACAAGGACCTAGACCGGCGCGAAGCCAAAGCTAAAGCCTCCGGACGCGCCTTCCCTAAAGCCCTCTATCAGGCCCTCTACCGGCCCACGGAGCTTAGTCGGCAGTTCCTCCGTTGGTACGGTATCACCTCATATGCGCGACCTGCTGCGGGCCAGCCCTCGCCCTCCTACGCCCCTTATGGAGCAATACTTATAGGCATTTCATGGACAGGGTTCGGGCCGCCAACGACCAAGGCCCCGCCGTTCCCAGCGTCACCTTCGCTTAGCGACTCTTCTCCCACATATCGCGCTACGCACAACCGTCTGCTGGGTCACGATTCAGGTGCTGAACAGTTACATTCCCACAAAGGTAAGTCTGTTACCGCGAAAGTTCTTGTAGAGGTTACGCCGGGTCCGGTAACTACGCGCGCCCGCGTTCGGAAAACGGTTCCCATAGCTGCTCCTGGCCGACGGTTTGAACGATGAAGATGGTCTTGGGGCCGGTGTTATCCGCTGCGTCATGGATCTTATCATCGGTGACATACGGAAAGAGCGCGAGGTCAGGATTCCGGCGGCCGGCGGTAAGCGCCCCGTTGCTGGAAAAGAACATCCAGTGGTCCGCACCGCTGACGATGCTTAGGAAGAACGGACGCAACTTATCGCTGCTCGCGATGCGATAGCAGTCTTCGCCGTCCAGAGAGACCTGCTGGCCTTCCACCTTTCCCGCGCCGGACTGGACCGGGTTATTGCCGAGGGAGAGTTCTTTCATCCGAAGGCGTGCCGGGGCGGCTCTTTACTGGCTTGAGGTCACCTTGGCGGGTTTGTCATCCACATAGAACGGAATGTTCGCGTGGGCGGCCTTGCCGTGACTGTCGAGCACATAAGAAAAGAGGCGGTAAGCTCCCGGCTTAGAAGGAGCTTTCACTTGCGCCTCGCCCGCCTTGCCGGGAGTAACCAGCCCGGTCAAACACTGGGGCGTAGATTCAAAATCGCCGCCGTTGGACTGCGCGTCGCTTTCAGCCATGACTTCCCACGCATAAGTCAACGGTGCCTTGGCGGGCGCTTCCGCCAGGACTTTGGCCGCGTAACTCTGACCGGGTTTAAGCCGGACATTCTGCGGGGCCGTCTTTCCATCCAGCATAAAACCTTTCACTTGCGGACTGCGGAACTCCGGCCACTTACCCGTCCAAAGGTGCTGGAGCACATCCACGGCTTCCGTTTCCTCGCCTGACGCCAGGAACATGCCATACCAGGTGGGCGTGCGTTCCTGCTTTTGTCCCCAGAGGAAGACATACGAGCCGAGGCATTGCTTCTTGTCGGAGGCGATGGCGATCTCATAACGCTTGCGGTAAAACTCCGCTTTCACTGTGCTATCATTCTCAATGGGCGCACCCCAACTAGTCTTACCGACTTCCCAGTGCCCGGTGGCACCCCACTCAGTTACTAGGTAAGGCCCGGTCCAACCGGTGTCAGGCAGGTAGCGCGGCAGATTGACTATGTCGGCGTACATCTGCACGCAGAGTAAGTCGAGATCGGAAGCGCGCGTCTTGATTTCAGTCACCAAGTCTTTACTGATGCCCGCTAAGGACGTGGTGGTAGGATGGTTAGGGTCCACCTGGTGGATCATTTTCGAGATGTCATTGACCGCGTCCCAGACTCTGGGGTTCTGCGAGTTCAGATTCAGTTCGTTACGAATGTCCCAGATAAGCAGCGCGGGGTGATCTTTGCACTTCAGCACCTCCGCTTTGATGCGCGCCAATTGTCCGGCTACCACGTTGGTGTCGGAGTAATCAAAG
This sequence comes from uncultured Verrucomicrobiota bacterium, assembly GCA_903847485.1. GTDB lineage: Bacteria > Verrucomicrobiota > Verrucomicrobiia > Limisphaerales > JAJXZI01 > CAINDV01. Next base: position 4,061 of record CAINDV010001005.1, on the reverse strand, counting down.
CCATGCCGCTCACGCGACACATCCAACCCCATCAGGACATACAAGCCATTCTTCCGAGCGCGATCTAAGACTTGTTGTCCGGTGTCTTGGCCATTGTCAGTGCGCCAGGTGCGGAAGGAATTGCCGCCGTGCGCCGCCAGCTTCTCTTGATCGCCGAACTCCAGTCCCGCGCCGTGAACATAGAGGGGCTTCTGGTTTACAAAGAGCTGCCAGCGTCCGTCCGTCTGACGGACCTCTACCTTAGCCGGACCACTAGACTGGTTGGCCGGCTGTGCGGCGAAGGCGCAGGCAGCGAGGGAAGCTGTCAGCAGTGCTAGCGGCCATTTCGCAGAGATTCCGAGATAGTGATTCATAGTTCGACACAGACTGGGGCGACGAGAACTGCCTTACCGATTGATCTATCAGTAGGAACTTACGGCGAAGACATCATCCTTGTTGGAACGGAAATCCGTCCATCGCCAGTTCTCCACATGGCCATCGCAGAAAGAGAACACCGCCCGGCTGTTGTGCCGGCAGGCTGGTTGCTTGGAACCACCGGCCGCGCTCGCTCCGGACGTCCAGCCGGTGCTTGGACTCGGCTGTTTGGTGGTAATTTCCGTGTAGTAGCGGCCGGCAGGCTGCTTGTCCACCAAGGCCCCGCTCTTGGGAATCCCCACGTCACCGATCAGCCATATCTGGCTGGCACGCTTCAGACTTGTCAGTTTTTGGCTGCCAAGGCGGCCACCAAGGTTGTCGGTTGCGTAGCGAATCACCCCGAGCGAATAGTCGTTTCCCTCAGCCGGGCCATATCCCTCGCAGGTAGACTGGAAGTAAGCGACCATCACGGGGTCTATGTCAGTGTCCTTCACCTCCGGGCACCGCCACACACTGTTCGAGGTGGTAGTGCGGTGAGGTATTTTAATCTGTCCATGACCTTGAAGTACCAGTCGTTGGCGTTCACGTTGGGCCAAGGGGCAGTGTTCAAAAGAGGCAGAAAGTCTTGATTGTCACCGGCGTACATCACCATCGCCAGGCCGATCTGCTTGTTGTTGGTCGTGCAGGTGATCCCCTTGGCTTTCGCCTTAGCCTTGGCGAGCGCTGGCAAAAGCAAGCCCGCCAGGATGGCAATGATGGCAATGACTACAAGGAGTTCGATCAAGGTAAAACCTCCCTTGGCTGAACTGATCTTTAGTTGCATCTTATCTGGCAACTGGACGGGCCTGCCTTCCGTGACAGACCTGTCCATTGATTGCTAATCCTGGCGCGATTAATCGTTTGGTTCTGTCTTCGACAAAGGCTGACAATTACGGGATGTATTGCAGCCGGTAGAAGGCGGTGCCGGGCACCACGCCGAGATCGCTGAAGTCGTCAACCACGGACACGTTGCCGGCCACCGGTGCCGTTTCGGTTGGGAAGTGCTTGATGCCATGGGTGAACAAAACATCGGTCGCGCGCTGCGACGAGTAATTGTAGCCTTCAATGCCCGACAACACCACCGTCGCGTTGCCGCCGGCCAAGCTCACGCTGCCTGGGCCAGGCCCGAAGTAAGATCCTTGGGGCACGCCCACCACTTCGCCGTAGGTGTTAGCAACACGTATCTCATCGTATTGTTGGACGGCGCCGCCACCGTTGAAATTGAAGCCAATCCCAGTGATGGTTCCGACATCGTAGCTGCTAACAACCAGGTCTGGATTGGGATCATTGATATTGCCAGCCGGCACAGACACAGCCGCCGTCGGGTTAAGCCAAAGACTGACCGTATCATTGGCACCCGAGGTGTTGAATTCAATTTTCACCACGATGAGATTCGTCTGATTGTAGTTCAGCAACTGGCTAGGAGCGGGCATTTCCGCCAAAATGCTGGCCAATCCCGTAGCCCCAGCGGTGGCGGTGGTAACAGAACCCAGGCCCAATTTCCCGGCAGCGCCACTCCAAGGACCGGTGAGACCCACATAAAGACTGTTGGCACCGCTCCCCGGGAGGTAAAGACCATTCACGTTTCCGCCGTTGTTGCCGGTTTGATTGTAGAGGAAGCTGAGATACACCGTCCCGCTAACAAGTGGGGTTCCAAAAGACACCACATCGCGCTGTCCGGCAAACGATTGCTCGAAGGCGTTATTGGTTGTTGAGAGGCTGGGGTAGGTCATATCGCCGATGATATTGGCTGTTCCCCCGATCGTCCCGTTACCGGTGAACCCGGTGGCCGTACTGGCGTTGCCATTCGCCAAACCGGTGTAATTAAACGACTCGTAAGCACTGACCACGGTGGGGGGAATAACGACCACGGTGATGTTGACCACGGACGACGTAGCGCTATTCCCATTGTTGTCCTGTGCCACAGCCTTCAGCGCATGGGCACCGGCCGACATGCCGCTGGCCGGGAAGATGTAGGGCGAACTGCTGGCATTGCCGAGCAACGTGGCCCCGTCGTAGAAGTCCACGTTGATGACCGTGCCAGGGGTAACCGCAGCGATGGCGGTAATTGAATAACTGGCGTCCATGACCTCGCTGTTGGTCGGACTCGTGAGAGATACGCACAGCGGCATCGGAATATCACCCACCACCTCGCCGTAGGAGTTACCGACATGAATCTCATCAAACTGGTCAGCATTACCGCCGCCCTGGATGTTGAAACCTATCCCGGAGAGGGTTCCCACATCGAATGCGCTCCACACTAGATCGGCGGCTCCAGCCGGCGCGGCTACCCCGGCGGTCGGGTCAAGCCAAAGACTGACCGTATCGTTAGCCCCGGAGGTGTTGAAATCAATTTGCAACACGATGAGATGCGTTTGATTATAGGTGAAAGTATTGATTTGTTGCCCGGAGAAGGTGGTGATTCCCGCAGCGCCAGCGCTCGTGGTGGCGACCGCACCCAAACCCAACCCCCCTACAGTGCCATAAAAGGGGGCGGTGATGCCAACGATGAGGCTGGTGGCCCCGCTTCCAGTGAGGAAGAGTCCATTGAGGTTGCCACCGTTGTTACCTAGCTGATTGAACAGAAAGCTGATATACTTCGTGCCACTGGAGACCGGACTCGCGAAAGATACCACATCACGTCCACCAATTGCCTGGATGGCGTTTTTGGTCACCGGAAGGCTCGGGTAGGTCAGACCGGCAACTATGGTACCGTTGCCCACAGTCCAGTTGCCAGATAGCCCGGTGCCGGTGGCGGGCGTGTTATTAGCGAAAGCTCCCAAGGGATAGTTGAACGGCTCGTAAGCCACAAGGAGGGGCACGTTGGTCACGGTGATGTTGACCGTGTTGGTAGCCGTGGTCCCGGTGCTGGCATACGCCATCGCCTTCATTGTGTGTGGGCCGGCCGACACATTGCTGCTGGTAAAGTAACTGTAAGGGGAAGTGGTGTCGTTGCCGAGCAAGGTGGCACCGTCGTAGAAGTTCACGTTGGTGACCGTGCCCGGGTAAACGTTAGCACTGGCGGCAATCGTAAAGTAGTTGCCGACCGGCGCACCGTTGGCCGGACTCGTGATGGACACTGCCAGTAGTGTGGGACCAGGCACGACCGCTCCAAGGTTGTCATAGCCGACCACCGAATTCGGACCCCAAAGAGGCACGATCTTGAGTCCAGTGGCAGCCGGATTGATTGTATAGCTGAAGGAGTAGGTTGCCCAAGTGCCGGACCCGGTGGCTGGACGCCTATCCCCGCTGTCGCTGAGGGCATGAGTGGCATCCCAGGATTCAATCTTGAGTCCCCCAATGCTGGAGCCGGATAGGATCTTCATATCCTGGACAAAGTTGTAGGTCTGGCCGGCGGTAAGGCCCAATGAGGCCGCGAGATCGGGGTCGCGGCCCCACCCACCCAAATGCCCCAACCGCCCGTATCCGTCATGACCCCGTAACCATTGGGGTTGCCTCCAGTGGTCGGGTAGCTGTAAGTAACGCCGCCGCTGACTTCGAGCCAGTCGCCCGGCCCGCCCGCAGGAGAGTCGAAATCTCCATTCGGGAACAAGACGGCTGTATCTGCTTTGGCGATGCCCACCATGGCGACTACGGCCAAACTTACGATTACTTTTTTCATACGATTAACTGAAGAGTGACGGGTTTTCAGCGGGGCTGAGCGCCCG
>CAINDV010001004.1 GCA_903847485.1 uncultured Verrucomicrobiota bacterium | reverse complement strand
GTAACCTGCCGGGTCTGGTCGGTGGCGTAGGTCGAGCGATTGTATTCTCTGAGAACCTCTTCGTTTTGATCCAACCGGTCCAGCAGGCGCTGGGATCCTCGCCGGGAGACAACCTGGTGCTGGGCCGCCAGACCTTTGGCGTGGCGTGCCAGTTGTTCGATGCTGAATAGTTCTGCCCGCAACGGCGGCTCACTCGCAGCGACCGCGGATCTCGTGTGCCGAGTCAGCCAGTTTCGCACGCGCCGCGCAATCGGTTGCAGGTGGGGCAGCGCTTTCACTCGCGGACCTTTCCATGAACCTCGTAGCAGCGGACGTGAGTCCGCTCCATCTGCATCCAGGGACAATTTAGAGCCGACTGACGTCGGCTGCTACGGTTCAGGGGTTCAATCGGTTTCAAAATCGGTAAGTCACGGTAAATGCGCCAAACTCCGAAGGGTCGGGCTGGCCTTTGAATTCGCGCCCCAGAAACACGTAGGAGAAGGCCGCCAGGAAACGCCGGGACGCCAACGCCACCCCAACTTCCGCAGACGGCACCAAGTGGTTCTTGTCCACCCTGGGACTATCCTGCCAGGTGTTGCCGTCCAGGGTGATGTTGTGGTGCACCAGACTGCCTTGAAGCCCGCCATAGAGGTAAAGCCCCGTCTTTGCCCGCACCCGGGGATCGGGGTCCAGGCGCGGCGGCGGCAACTGGCCCATCCCGCCGATCAGGGCGAGGCCGAAGTCATCCGGCAGGTTATAGCCGAACCGGACCTGCCCCCCAACCTGACCCTGCGTCAGCATGTTTCCCAGCATGACCGTGCCAGTGGGTAGCGCCTCCACCGCCAGACCCCGCGGGCCACCGAGCAGGCGGAACTTGTGACGATACTCATAGACCAAGTTGAAAATCGGTTCGTTGTTGAGTTGGTAATCCCAGCCTTGGGGTTGCGGGCTGCCCACCCAGCGATGCACCAGCTTCTGGGTTTGCTCGGCATAAGACCAGGGCCCGACCACGCCGCCGATCACTTTAAGTCCGTGGTAACTATTGTCCCGGTCAATGTGCAGCGAGAGTCCGCCATAGAGAATGCCGGCGTAAGGCCGGTCATTGGGATCCGGTATCGGGAGCAGCTTGTTCCCGGAAGTGATCATGATTTGCCCCACGTCGTAGCCCACACAATGACGCCCTTTACCCCACGGCAGCCAGTCGGCCACCGGTTCCAACCAACCCCCGCCGGTGTGGAGGAGCGACAGCGAAATGCCGTCGGTATAAAACCGGTCGGTGCCGGCGAACATGTCGTTTTCCCAGCGCAGCGAGAGCGACCAGCGCCGGGGTTCCGTGGTCAGCACCGGCGCGGGCGCGTTCGTGGCTTCGCTCGCTCCGGCGGCGGCCAAGGCCACTGCCAACGCCGCCTGAAAAAGAAGGGGCGCTTTCAAAACTGTAGGAGACGACGTGAGGAGTCTCTGATTGCCCAGGTGCCTGAGCCTCGTTACCTCGGCTCCTACAGGGTTTTGAAAGAGGCTCAGAATTACGGATTTCATGAACGCAGATCTGCCGAGTTCCTCCCGCACGGGCTGCGCTCCTTGATTGCACCCATCGCAGACCACCCGTGCGGTTGACCGTCTAGTTGCAGCAGCAGCAGGACGTGGCTTCCTTGACGGCCTTTTCGACGGCCTCGCGGGTTTCGCCGGTGCGCTTTTGAATGCGGCCCAGCAATTCCTCCTGCTTGCCCTCGGCAAACTGGAGATCGTCATCCGTCAGCTTCGCCCACTTCTGTTTCAGTTTGCCCTTGGTGATGTTCCAGTCGCCCTTGATTTCGAGTTTGTTCATAGTGCTTTCGTTGTCTTTCTGTGTATCGCCGCCAACATGACGGCAAAGTGTTTCCGCAGGGGCTGCCAGCAGGCCGCTCAAATCCTGCCGAGCAAAACCAGGATGACCAGAATGGTCAAAACCAAGCCCAGTCCGCCCGTGGGACCATACCCCCAGTTGCGGCTATGCGGCCACGCGGGGAGTGCGCCGAGTAACATCAATACGAGCAAAACCACCAATACAGTTCCTAACATAATGCGCCTTTCAGTGCCGACTTGCGGACGGCAGCCACGCCAGCAACGATTGCCTGGTGATGGTCCGTCCACGGTGAATGAGCCGGCTTCTTGTTCACGACAGAACGATACGAGCGGAAGAGCATCG
>CAINDV010001003.1 GCA_903847485.1 uncultured Verrucomicrobiota bacterium | reverse complement strand
GATTTCGGTGCGAGAGGTTTTGTGCGGGGTAGGATCGGGTGTTTCAGGCATCTATCCCTATACCCACAACCCTTTCCGCAATGCCACTCTTTTCCAACTTCGGAATTCGGGTTCAAACACGCTCTTAGACACACCTGATGGGAGAGCTGGCTGCCACCTGTAGATACGGATTAGTAAATCAGGAAATCAGGCCGGCGGGAGGGCCGGTTTAGGCTCCACGGGCGGCGCAGGAAAACGCGCCGTCTCGCTGTGGTTTCGATGGGCGCACGCCTCGAGCTTTGACGGCCCGCCGTTTTCCTGCTTACCTGAGTTCCTGATTCCATCCCCATGATCGCTCGCGTCACTTTGGAGATCGCACTCCGCAAGGAGTTTGACTACGCCGTCCCGCCAGAACTGCTCCGGCTGGTGGACGTGGGGACGCGCATCCAGGTGCCTTTCGGCGGGCGCAAGGTGTTTGGCGTCGTCACCGCCCTGGCGGAGAAATCCGCGCACGCACGTCTCCGCCCCATCGTCAAGATCGTCGGCACGCCCTCGCTGGTGACGCCCAAGGTGCTCGCGCTGGCGCGCTGGATCGCCGACTACTACTGCTGCGCGCCGGAGATCGCCCTCAAGAGCGTCTTGCCCGAGGCCGTGCGCGCCGAGGAGGCCAGTTGGCGCGAGCGTCTGCACGTCCGCAGATCGCCGCGTTCGGGCGATCTGCCCAAGCTCACCAAGCGCCAACTCGAAGTGTGGAACATCATCGAAGAGTGGCGGGAGCTGCCGCTCCAGAAACTTATCGCGCTCTCGGGCGCCACGCCCGAAACCATCCGCCGCCTCGAAGACAAGGGCTTGATCCTCCTCGCCGCGGAAGTGTCCGAACGCGATCCCTACGAGCACGAACACATCCTGCCGACGACGAACTTGGTGCTGAATGCGGCGCAGACCGCGGCGTTGGAAAAGATCACGGCGGCGATGGAACGGCCGAATGAAGAATGCAGAATGAAGAATGCAGAATCTCTCGCGGACGCCTCTACGGTGGCTGGCGGACAGTCCGTTCATTCTTCATTCTCCATTCATCCTTCTACATTCCTTTTGCACGGCGTCACCGGCAGCGGCAAGACGGAGGTTTATCTGCAAGCCCTCGCCTTCGCGTTGGAGCGAGGCCAGGGCGGCATCGTGCTGGTGCCGGAGATTGCACTTACACCGCAGACGGTCGAGCGCTTCAAGGCGCGGTTCAGCAGCGGCCCGCTGCAAACACTCGTCGCCGTGTTGCACAGCCATCTGTCCGCCGGAGAGCGCCATGACGAGTGGCATAAGATTCGTCAAGGCCGGGCGCGAATTGTCATCGGCGCGCGCTCGGCGATCTTCGCGCCGGTGGACCCGCTGGGCCTCATCATCGTGGACGAGGAGCACGAGCATACTTACAAGCAGGAAGAGGCGCCGCGCTACCACGCCCGCGACGTGGCGGTGGTGCGCGGTCAGATGGAAGGCGCGGTCGTCGTGCTCGGCTCGGCGACGCCGTCGCTGGAGAGTTACCATAACTGCCAGCGCGGCAAATACACCTTGATCGAGTTACCCGAGCGCGCCGACAACGCGAAGATGCCGCACGTCCGCGTCGTGGACATGCGCCAGGCTTTCCGCAAAGGCGGCGGCACGCCGATCTTTTCGCCGCAGTTGAAGGAGGCCATCCACCAGCGTCTGGACCGGGGCGAGCAGACGATCCTCTTCCTCAATCGCCGCGGCTTTTCCTCCGCGCTGGAGTGTCCGCAATGCGGCTACGTGGCCGAGTGCCCGGACTGCAGCGTGTCGCTCACCTACCATCGGCGTGAGCAAAAGCTCCTCTGCCACATCTGCGGCCACACCGCGCCGGTGCCCGGCATCTGCCCGAACGAAAAATGCCGCAACCCCAAGATTCGCTACGCCGGCCTGGGCACCGAGAAGGTCGAAGACACGCTGGCGAAGCTCTTTCCGCGCGCCCGCATACGGCGGATGGATTCCGACGTGATGAAACGCAAGGACGACTACCGGCGCGTGCTCGGCGATTTCCGCGCTGGCAAGATAGACATCATCGTCGGCACGCAGATGATCGCCAAGGGGTTGCATTTCCCGAACGTCACACTCGTCGGGATCATCTACGCCGACATGGCGCTGCATCAGCCGGATTTCCGCGCTGGCGAACGCACCTTCCAGCTTCTGACGCAAGTCTCCGGACGCGCCGGCCGCGGCGACATCGAGGGCGAAGTCTTCGTGCAAGCCTTCACGCCGTTTCATTCGGCTATCCAATTCGCGCGGCGCCACGACTTCGCCGGTTTCTACGAGCAGGAAATGGAGTTCCGGGAGCAACTAAAGTATCCGCCGGTCAGCCGCGTGGCACTGCTCACGCTCAAGGGACGCAACGAGGAGAAGGTGAAATTCAGCGCGGACCATCTGCGCAAGGAACTGGACCGCATGGCGGCTGGTGGAGAGCCGGAGAGCCGGGGAGACGGAGAAACGAAGAGTGACGCGCTGGAACTGAACTTCGCCCAAGCTGGCGGCCTCGCCGTCTCGCCGTCTCGCCGCCTCGCAGATTCAAGTCCAACCAAACACCTCCGCGATCTGGTCATCTGCGGCCCCGCGCCCGCGCCGCTGTTGCGGGCGGAGACGTTCTATCGCTACCAGATCATGCTGCGCACGCGGCAGATGAGCGAACTCAGCCGCCGACTGGCGAAGCTGACCCAGGCGCTGACGCTCCCCGAAGACCTGACGCTGACGGTGGACATTGATCCGGTCAACCTGAGTTAAAGCTTTAGACTCAACGGTGCGAGCCGCTTCACGGCTGGCGGGCGCGATAGAACTTGTGGGGAACCGTCACTTCGAAGTCGGTGAACTCAAACGGCAGCGCGGGCGGATTGGTGGTGAAGATCGTCGTCCACGAGATCGGCGCGAGCAGGCTCAGAACTCCTGAGCCGTAAGCACGAATTCTCAACCGGCGCGGAAACGAGTTGAGCCCGAACTCCGAAGTCGGAAAAGAGTCGCTTTGTGGAAATGGTTGTGGGCATAGGGGTAGATGCTTAAACCGAATCCATGCCGTAGAAATCAAATGTTCATGCAGATTGGCTGGTGAAAGCGGGGTGGTTTTCTACTGCATTGCAGTTGGGAAACGGGCTTAAAATCTTTTCCCACAAGCGTCGCCACCAGGCGCGTTCACGTTCG
>CAINDV010001002.1 GCA_903847485.1 uncultured Verrucomicrobiota bacterium | reverse complement strand
TGCGGATGCAGATAGAGCTCGGTGGCCAGTGCGGCCCGATCGTGGTCGGTAAAGGCGGGACAAATCATGCGCCATTTCCTTAACAGCGCGCCAAAAAAACGTCAATCAATAAGTCACCTTCTCAACCGCGTCTGGTATAGAGCATCGGCAGTCGGTCCGGCAGGCGGATCAGCTTCCAGTCGCCGGTGCGGATCGCGCTGCCAACGGTGTAGGTCCACATCAGCGACTGGTGGAGGAGGTTGCTCCCGCTTTCCGGTTAGAAACGGCAGCAGGTCCACGCCCGTGAGCCGTTCCGAGGGCTTGATCGATCCGCCCGCGGCCGTGAGAAAGGTGGGCAGGATGTCGAGAGAGGAAATCATCATATCCGTCGTCACGCCGGACGGTAGGGTTGCCGGCCACTTGAAGAACATCGGCACGCGGATGCCGCCTTCGAGCACGGTGGTCTTGCTACCGCGGAACGGCGCGTTGACCGAGCCGTTGCTTATCCCCGGCGCGCTCGGGCCGCCGTTGTCACTCAGGAAGACCACGAAGGTATCGCGCTCGATTCCCTGCGCGCGCACTTCGTTGAGGATCTTGCCGACGTTTTGATCGAGACGGTAAACCATCGCGCAATACGTGCGCCTCAGCTGATCCTCGATGCGGGCGAATCGCTTTAAGTCCTCTTTGGTCGCCTGCATCGGCGCGTGCGGCGCGGCGAAGGAGGCGAACAGGAAGAACGGACGCTCCCTGTGGCGGCGGATGAAATCGACACACTCGTTGCCCTGGTCGTCGGTGAGGTAAGTCAGCGGGCCGGGTTCCTTGTAGTTGCAGAGGATCGGGCCGGCCATCGACTTCTCGCTACCGGGCTCGGCGCGGAAATAATCGTGCGCGCCGCCCAGATAGCCCCAAAACTCATCGAAGCCCCGCTTGAGCGGGCTGAATTTAGGCAACTCGCCGAGATGCCACTTGCCGACGATCCCGGTCGAGTAACCGAGCGACTTGAGCCGCTGCGCAAGAGTCGTTTGATTGAGCGGCAGGCCGACGGATTCCGGATCGTGCCCGGGCTGGACGGGAGCGAGGTTGTCGCGAAAACCGAACGATGCCTGGTGCTTTCCGGTCATCAATCCGGCCCGCGACGGGGCACAGACCGACGACGACACATAGGCGTTGGTGAAACGCACCCCTTCGGCCGCGAGCGAGTCGATGTGGGGGGTGGGGATCTGCTTGCTGCCGGTGACACCGAGGTCGCCATAGCCGAGGTCATCCGCCAGCATTAGGATGAAATTGGGTGGCTTCGGCGAGCCGGCCGCAGGCTCGGCCGTTAGGGCGGCGGGAAGAAGAACGGCCAAGACGAACAAATGAAATCGCTTCGAGGGCATGGGCGGAATGTGGATTGCCATCATCCTTGCTTCCAAAGGTTCTCGCCGCAGTTCCAGCCCTCCCGGGCCGGTTCCCTGACGAAGGCGTTCAGCTCCGGGTGGTTGCTGATGCGGCCGGCCTTGGCGTCCCATTCAAGGCGGGTGTTGAAGCGCTGGGCCAGCACCCCGAGGAGAATGATCTCGGTTAGCTTCGCCGAGTAGGTGAAGTTCGATCCAGGTTCCGGGCCGGTCTGCTTGATGGCACGCATCCACTCGCGGAAAGGGCCGCCGCTAACGCGGGGGATGGGATTGGCAGGCGGCTTTGCTTGCCACACCTTGCGTGCTTCAACGGGTAGTATGGTGGACGATCCCGCGTGCGTGTCGCAGCCGATCAAGCCTTTGGTGCCGACCATCCAGCAGGCGCGTCCCATAAAGGTGGCATCATCAGCCCCGAAACGGTCTATGCGTCCGACCTTCGACCAGTCCTGCGGGCCGTCGAACCAGTTGAGCACGACCGGGCCGCGCTTTCCCTTGGCAGGAAAGTGATACTTGATCCGGCTGCCAGCCGGAATGACGCCCTCCAGCGAGGGCTTGCGCTCCAGGCACTCCACCGCCGTCGGCGGATCGAGATCAAGCGCCCAGACCGGCGTGTCAAAGGTGTGACATCCCCAGTCGGCTAGTATGCCCGAACCGAAGTCGTAGAAAGCCCTCCATTTGTAGGGCAGGTAATCACGATAGAAATCCCGCTTGGCCGCCGGTCCAAGCCAGAGATCCCAGGCGAGACCCGCGGGAACCGGGGAAGCGGGGGGCGGCATAGTCGAAGGGTTCGCGAAATGCCTGCCGCCCATCTCGGGACCGCTGTTGTGGGCAAAGACCTCGCTCACCTCTCCGATCACGCCGTCCCGGTAGGCTTCGACTGACTGACGAATCGAGTTACTCGCATGCCCCTGATTGCCCATCTGGGTAACCACCTTGTAGCGTTCCTTGGCTTTGACCAAAGTCCTGGCCTGCCAGATATTGTGTGTCAGCGGTTTCTGGGTATAAACGTGGATTCCGCGTTCCATCGCCGCCAGCGTGGCCACGAAGTGCGTGTGATCGGGCGTGGAGACGACCACCGCGTCAATCTCCTTGTGCCTCTTGTCGAGCATCACGCGAAAATCCTCGAAGAAGGGCTGCGTGGTTTTCCAGTTCTTCATGTTTTCGGCGCATTGATCGCGGTCCACATCGCAGAAGGCGACGAGATTCTCCTCCGAGCATCCCTGGTTGTAGGGCTGTTGGGCGATCCAGCCGCCGGAGCCGATGAAGGCGACGTTGAGCTTGCTGTTGGCGGACTTGCCGGGCATGCCGATGGCGAATTGCGGAAACGCCGTGCTGGCTGCGATTCCGGTGACCGTGCTGAGAAAAGTTCTGCGTCTCATAAAGGGCGTTGTGATAGGTGATGGTATTGTGGATTCTTGCTAGCGTCGATCTTTGGCTACTTGGCGTTTGCGCTGGGAGCGAACAGCTCCGGGTAGTGCCGCCGGATAAGTGATTGCTCCTCGGCGGTCAATTCCGTGAGCGGGACGGGCTGGTCTTGCGGACGGAGGCCTTTTTGATTGATGCGGTTGATGAGGCTCCAGTTGCGGGAATGTTTGCCGGGTTCGGGGTCGCCCGGTTCCTTGGCCGGGAGATCGTAGCGGGTGAAGTCTATCACCATTGGCGCGCCGTTCTCCTTCCAGTTTCGCAGCAGAGCAAGGCGGAAATCCCGGTTCATGAACCAGCGAATTTCCTTGTCGGCTTCCGAGGCGCGGATGCCGCTGCCGCGATGGACGAATTGATAGTCGAGTTTGTCGTTGTTCATGAAACGCGCATGCCAGAGTTCACCGAACTCTCCCTGGGTAATGAGTTTGGTGTCCGGCCAGCGTTTGCGGATTTCGGTGAGCCAGAGGTGCAGTCCTTCCATGCCGTTGCGGCCGCCGTAGCCGTAGATCTTGCGGGCCTCGACCAGGCTCATCTCCCAACCGCAGGTCACCCAGCCGAAGCCGTTGCGCGCGA
>CAINDV010001001.1 GCA_903847485.1 uncultured Verrucomicrobiota bacterium | reverse complement strand
ATGGCCTTGGGCGTTTCGGCTAGCACCAGCTTGGTTTCGCCGAAGAGCGAGGTGATTTCGGTGCGCGGGTTTTTGTGCGGGGTAGGATCAGGTGTTTCAGGCATCTGCTCCCATAACCACAACCCTTTGCGCAACGCCAGTCTTTTCCTACTTCGGAATTTGGGATTAACACATATTGAACAATCCCCGATCCAACTCTACGCGGGAAACACGAGCGATCCGCCAACCTTTCTGGACGCGGTGGAGCAACTCAAAGTGCGCTTTGGCACCGAGAAAATCGCGGTGGTGGGCGACCGGGGCATGATCAAAGCGCTGGGCCAGGCGGCGGGGGGCGAAGCCAATTTCCGCTGCGTGACGGCGCTGACCGACCCGCAAGTGCGCAAGCTTTTGGCTACCGGCGTGTTGCCACTGGACTTATTCGACGACCAACCGGCGGAGGTGAAAGTGGGGTGCCAACGCTATGTGCTGCGGCGCCATCCGCAGAGACGGGCGGGGGAACGGGCGCGGCGGGCCGACCTATGGACGCAGGTGCACGCCTGGATCAAGGCGCGCAACGCGGCGGTGGCCAAAGCGCCGCGGTGCGACCCGGCGAGTTCGCTGCGGGGCGCGCAAACGCGGCTGCAAAAATACCGGCTCAGCGGCTGGGTGAGCGTGCGCGTGGAAGGACGGATAGTCGTGTGGACGGAAGACGCCCCGGCACGGGAAAAGGAAGCGCAACTGGACGGCTGCTACGTGGTGGTGAGCGACCTGCCGGTGGCGGTGGCCGACACGCAAGCCGTGCATGACCACTACCTGGATTTGACGCGCGTAGAGCGGGACTTTCGCACCCTGAAGACGGGGCTGCTGGAAATCCGGCCGGTGTTCCTGCGCAAGGCCGACCGGACGCGGGGGCACGCGCTGGTGAGCCTGCTGGCGCTGAAACTAGCGCGGGCGCTGGAGCAACGGGTGGCACCGCTGGGGTTGACAGTGGACGACGCGGTGGAGCGGCTCAAGGGCGTGCGGTTGGTGTGCCTGGGCGAGGCGGCCCTGGGGCTGTGGCGGCTGGCCGACAGCTACCCGCTGGCGCAGACCGAAGTGCTGGGGGTGCTGCCGAAGCTGGCAGCGCCTGTGTTGCCCCTAGGAAAAGCCAACCGCCGGCGCCTGAGCAACCCCCGTCAAGGCTGCTCCAGTCAATGAGTTGGGTCAGTTTCATCTCCCGCGGAAACCAATGTGAAAATGGGGGAAGATGAGACCGAAGAACCCTTCAGGATTAGCTTCACCGGGATGGTGCGGCCACTTGCAAGTTATCAAATCGCGCCAGATGGAAGCGGCTGGTGATGCCAACCAGGCCGCGCCGATAATTCGAGTCGCGGACTTCCGCTCGCCGAAGGGTTCGGCAACCGAGGCGGTGGCCATAACTTTGGAGCCGGGGCGGCTGCCTCACTCGTTGGTGGCGGTGTCAAGATGCGCCCGCCTGGTGGTCCGGGATGAAGGACTTCTTGAGTTCCCTGCCCCGTATTTGCACTCTGCCTCAGTGGCGGTCGCCGCGCCGGACAAGGCCCGGCGTGGCGATGGCTTCGAGCTTTGGTGTGTTCGTGATTATTCAGCCGGCCCATTTTGTATCGGCGGCGGGTGCCCGGCTTAGTGCGCGTCTGGACGGTGCCGCCGAAGGTGGGCCACGGTCGAGTTAGATTTTTGAGCGATGAAGCCATTGAAACCATTAGTGAGACATTCCCGTCCGCCCTTGGAGCGCATGATGCGCATCCACGAGGCGATCCAATCCGGCGGCTACCCGAACGCTACCCGGCTTGGCCGCGAGTTAGAAGTAAGCACTAAGTCCATCCACCGCGATCTGGACTTCATGCGCGACCGCCTGAACCTGCCGCTGGCCTACCACCCGCAGCGTTTCGGCTACCACTACACAGAGGCAGTCAGCGCCTTTCCTACTCTCCAGATCACCGAAGGCGAACTCTTTGCCCTGCTCATCGCGGAGAAATCCTTGCAGCAATACCGCGGCACCCACTTCGAGCGCCCGCTCGTCAGCGCCTTCAAGAAACTGGCTGCCGCGTTGCCCGACGCCATCTCGCTGCACCTTGCCGACTGGGATCAAGCTGTCTCCTTCCGCACCCGCGCCGAGCCGGTGTTGAACTTGGAGGTCTTCGATGCCATAGCCCAAGCCACCGCCCGCTGCCAGCAACTCGAACTGACTTACCGCAAACCTGGCCGCGCCGATACCGAGCAGCGCGTGGTTGATCCTTGGCACCTGGCTAACATCAACGGCGAGTGGTATCTCTTCGCCCACGACCACCTCCGCAAAGACCTGCGCACGTTTATGCCCGCCCGCATCCAGGCTGCCCGCCTCACGGGCAAAACCTTTGTGCGTCCGCAAAAATTCTCCCTCGATAACCGCCTCCGCGGCAGCTTCGGCGTCCACTCTGGGCAGGGAGAGTATGAAGTCGTCGTGCGTTTCCATCCGTGCGTCGCCGACTATCTCCGCGAGAAGAAGTGGCATCCCACACAGCAACTCCTCGACCTCAAGGATGGCGGGGTGGAACTGCGCTTCCAGCTCTCCAGCCTGGTCGAGATCGAACGCTGGATACTGAGTTGGGGCGGCCACGCCCGCGTCCTCAAGCCGCGTGAACTGGCCGCTTCCATTCAGGACGCCGCACGGCAAATTATTGCTTCGGCATCCAAGTAGTCCTTACCTCTCCGCGCCCGCCGCCTGTAACTCAGTCGCGCAGATTCTGGAACTGGAGTGACACCGGGAATTCATGCGCCCGCACTGCGGCCATGACCGCCTGTAACTCGTCGCGGCTCTTGGCGGTGACGCGGATCTGGCTGTCCTGAATCTGCGAGGTGACTTTGAACCTCCCTTCCCGGATGAAGCCGGTGACTTCCTTGGCGATATCCGTGGCAATGCCTTGCTTGATCTTGATGAGTTGGCGCGCGTGGCCCAGCGGCGACAGATCCGGCTCGCAGCGCTCGACGTTCTTCATACTCACGCTTCGCCGGGCGAGCTTGTCCATGACGATCTCGACCAGGTTCTTCATCTTGAACTGGTCTTCGGTGGAGAGTTTGATCTCGTTCTTTTCCAGCACGATTTCCGCCTTGCTTCCCTTGAAGTCAAAGCGGTAGGCAAGCTCTTTCTTGGCGGCGTTCACGGCGTTCTCGACTTCCATCGAGTTGACCTGGCTAACAATATCGAATGATGGCATAGGCGGAGCATAGCACGGTTGCGCCGGGAGGGAAAGTCTTTGCGGCAGCCTGCGGGGAAGTTCCGGTTCGTTCATGGCGGTCGGACGCTCGGAACTCCTGACCCATTGGAAACTGGGTGCCCCTACCAAATCCCCCTTACCCGCCCTGACGGGCACCCTCTCCCCATCCGAAGGGGCACTGCCGTTTAGTTAGGCGGTTCATGCTCTTGGAAAACTCCAACTGGGCTCGCCAATTGACTCAACCTGCCCCTACCTGTAGTGTAGGGTATGATTGAGGACTACCCCACAACGATCCT
>CAINDV010001000.1 GCA_903847485.1 uncultured Verrucomicrobiota bacterium | reverse complement strand
GGCCGAACCCGGATCACCTGCCTCAAATTCCAGTCACCATTCAGTGCTCCGCTCCCCGCCTCGGGAAGCAGTGTTGCCGCCTTTCTTTTCGTGTGTTTCGTGTGTTTCGTGGTTCTGCCTTCTGCATGGATACGGTTTATACTTCACAATGACGTTTCGCACCTGTTTTACCTGAAGGGCTTGGCGCTCGCACCGCGTGGTTGCAGGTTCAGGATTTCCTCAACGCCTTCGCAATAGAAGACGTGGTGGCTGCCGCGCACGCGCATTTGGAAACCGAGCCGCTGTAACAAATGCACAGACTGTCGAATGGAATGTTCGCATCGGCGCCCCGAGGAGAATTTTCTCCAAGAGTCTTGCGTGTTTGCCCATCCTATCTCGGCTGATGCGGATGCTCGCTGCCAGCAATCAAAACTGCCTCAGAAACCGCAGGTCGTTCTCGTAGAACAGCCGGATGTCGTTGATGCCGTAGCGGAGCATGGCGATGCGCTCGATGCCGAAGCCGAAGGCCCAGCCGGTCCAGACTTCGGGGTCGTAGCCGACCGTTTCGAACACCGTCGGGTTCACCATGCCGCAGCCGGCGATCTCCAGCCAATCCTTGCCCATCTTCTTGACCAGCGCGTTGGTGAAATCAATCTCGTAGCTCGGCTCGGTGTAGCTGAAGTAGTGCGGGCGGAAGCGGATTTTTACGTCGCTGCCCATGAGTTCCCGGAAGACGAACTCCACCGTGCCTTTCAGGTCGCCGACCGTGACTCCTTTGTCCACATAGAGGCCCTCGATCTGGTGGAAGGTCGGGTTGTGCGTGGCGTCGGCGTTGTCGCGGCGATAGACGCGCCCGGGCACGATGATGCGAACGGGCGGCTGCTGCTTCGCCATCACACGGATTTGGACGGAAGAAGTGTGGGTGCGGAGCAGAAGGGCCGGCGTCGCGCCAGCCTCTGGCTTTTCTGGTTTCGAGATGGAAGACAGGCTAGAAGCCTGTCCTAAGTTGACATAAAACGTGTCCTGCATGTCCCGCGCCGGGTGGTCGGCGGGCGTATTCAGGGCGTCGAAGCAATGATATTCGTCCTCGATCTCCGGCCCATCCGCCACCACAAAGCCGATCTTGCGGAAGCTGCGGACGATGTCTTCGGTGACCTGCGTGAGCGGGTGCAGCTTGCCGAGGACGCGGCGGCGGCCGGGCAGCGTGAAATCGGTCGGCTCCTTGGGCAACGCGGCTTTGAGTTCCAGGTCCACGCGGCGGGCCGCGAGGGCAGCTTCGAGGTCAATCTTGGCGGCGTTCAGCGCCTTGCCAGCCAGAGGTTTCTCCTCCTTGGGCAGTGCGCCGAGCTGTTTCATCAACGCGGTGAAGCGGCCTTGCGCGCCGAGCCACTGGCCTTTGGCGTGGTCGAGCGCCGCGAGATCGGGGGCGGTTTGAAGGTCGGCAAGCGCCGATTGCTTAAGCGGTTCGAGTTCGTCGAGGAAGGACATGGCGGGAAGTTAAAAGCAGCGGGCGGAGGCGGGAAGGAAAAAAGCAAACGGGCGGCCGGTGAGGGCCGCCCGTCTGGCGAAAGGGAACGGTGTCGGGATCAGGCTCCGGCGGGCTTGGAGGTCTTGGCCTTCAGCGCGTTCTGGGCAACTTCGACCAGTGCGGCAAACGCGGGGGCGTCGGTGGCGGCGAGGTCAGAGAGGATCTTGCGGTCCACGACGCACTGGGCGGCCTTCAGCCCCTCAATGAAGCGGCTGTAGGTGGTGCCGGCGGCACGGGCCGCGGCGTTGATGCGGATCTGCCAGAGGTAGCGGAAGGTCCGCTTCTTGGCGCGGCGGTCGCGGAAGGCGTACTTCAGGCCGTGGTCCACGGCGTCCGAGGCGTAGCGGTAAAGCTTGGAGCGGCGTCCGCGAAAGCCTTTGGCGGCTTTGACCATCCGTTGGCGGCGCTTCCGGGAAGCGGGGGCGTTGGTAACTCGCATGGTGCTTTAAATCGTTAAATGGTTGAAACGGTTGAATCGTAGAAACTCCAGCGCCTCAGCCCCGGTGGCTGAAGGGCAGGCTCGCCGTGATCCGATACTTGTCGGTCTCGTCCACGAGCTTGGGGCCTCGCAGGCTGCGCCGGCGCTTGGCGCTTTTAGTCTGGTTCAAATGACGGCGGCCCGCCTTGCGGCGGAGCACCTTGCCGTTGGCCGTGATCTTGAATCGCTTGGCCGCCGACTTCTTGGTTTTAACACCTTTTGGGCGTCGCATAATGTCTGTTTGTGCTTGAAAAGAGTGCGCAATATACCGGCACGCGCCGGGGTGGCAAGCGGAATTTACGTCGCGAGCAAATTGGCTATGGCGGATTCAAGAAAACTTGACCGCCCCTCCGCAGTAATTCTGCCGTACTTCGTCCGCCCCGTTCAGACCGGTTTCGCTTCAAAAAATTCATGGGAACTGGGCGGACAGGAAAAAATCTCCCCACTCCTCCGATCCGGTCCGGCCCGCGACCGGTTCCAGAAAAAGAAACTCTCCTGCCAACAGCCTCCCGGCTCGGCAACGCGCAAAGCTTCCGCCGACCGGCGGCGGGGGCGAGGTTGGCACCGCAGGCACCTGCGCAGGATCTGCCAGCGATGCCCCGCATGCCTGGCCTGCCAATAGACTTGTTGTGCAATAGCTATGCGAGCAGGAGCGGGGGCATTCTGAAGTTTGGTCAGGTGGTTTGGAAGGCCAGGCGCAGGTTCCACAGCCCGGCGGCCAGCAGATGGAAGCGATCGTCACAACGGGCCTTGTGGTTGCGGTAGATGTTCGCGGCCGCCCCAAATCGCTTCAGCCCCCCGATGGCATGCTCCACCCGCACCCGCACCGAGGATACCAGCCGGTTCCACCCACGATCTTCCTCGCTCAAGGGATGGTTTTTGCTGCCTTTGCGCGGGAGGCATAGTTGCGGGTGCTGCGACCCTTGAAAGCCGGCGTCGGCAAGCACACTGACCGTGGCCGGAATTACTTGGATTACCCGGTGGGCGTCGGC
>CAINDV010000999.1 GCA_903847485.1 uncultured Verrucomicrobiota bacterium | reverse complement strand
TCGCGTCGCACGAGCCTTACAGCCGCTTTCCCGCGTTCTGGGGACCCAACCAGGTCGGGCAATTGGACCAGAGCCACGGCGGCGTAACGATGACAGCCCTACAGGCGATGCTGGTGCAGGTGGTCGGCAAGAAAATCTATCTCTTCCCGGCCTGGCCAAAGGATTGGGACGTTAACTTCAAACTCCATGCGCTCTACAACACGACCGTCGAAGGCGAACTGCGCAACGGCAAGGTGGTGTCGCTGAAAGTGACACCGAAGTCGCGTGAGGCGGATGTAATCAATATGCTGGAAAAATAGAGGGAGAAAGCGAATGATTAAGCAAAATTGCATACGGGCGGTAGTTCTGACAGGGTTGCTGCTTGCCATTTCGGCGCAGGCTGGCGATGAGCTGGCGAAGGCGTTCGTGACGCCGCCAGACGAGGCGAAGCCGTGGGTGAACATGTTCTGGATCGGCAGGATCACGACCAGCAACATTACCCAGCACATGGAGGAGCTGAAAACAAAAGGCGCTGGTGGGGCGATGCTGATTGATCTGAATGCGGCGGCGGATGCGTCGTACATGAGCGGCAACTGGCGGGAGCTTTTCAGGCATTCGGCGCGTGAGGCGGACCGGCTGGGTTTGAAGATCGGCGTGAACACCTGCCCGGGCTGGCCCTGCGGCGGACCGTGGATCACTCCCGAGCATGCGGCTTGGATGATGGTCTCATCAGAGACGGTCATCAAGGGGCCGCAGAAGTTTGCGGGCAAGCTGGCAGACCCGAAAGGCAAGGGGACGCTCTATGCCGATGTGTCAGTCCAGGCGTTTTCAATTTCTAAGGAGCCGGCTCATCCGAAGCCCGTGATCACCGTGAGCAGCAATCCGGATGATGTGCAGAAGCTGCTGGACGGAAATTTCAACACCCAGTGGAAGCCCGCGGCAACCGACGAGAAGCCATGGATCCTGGTGGATTTCGGCAAAGCCCATGGGGTGGATTGGCTGTGGCTGGACATGAGCGGGCAGGTGGTTATTGAGGCCTCGGATGACGGCGTCGCATTCAAGCCGGTGGCCACGCTGGTCGGGACGGGGGGGAACACGATTTATCTGGCGGTGCCGGCAACCATGGCGCGCTGGTTCCGCATGGCTGTGCCGAAGGAGGCAACCGTGCGCGACCTTGCGCTGGGCAGCAAAGCCGAGGTCGAGCGGGTCGCCCGCATGGCGGCCAAACGGGGGACAACCAATCCGCTGGGCGTGACGGACACACGGCAGATCGATCAGGTCAATCTTGTGCGAGAGGACCTGGCGGCGCTGCCTGACGATCATCCGCTCCAGATTAAAGACCGGCTCGACCTGACCGGCAAGGTTTCTGAGGAGGGAACCCTGAACTGGGACGTGCCGGCAGGAACCTGGAAAGTCGTGCGGATCGGTCGGACGACGACCGGGCAGAAGCTGGCCTTCGGTGACGGTCTGGTAACCGACTATCTCAATCCCGCGGCTATGGACAAGCACTATGAGCAGGGAATTAAGCCGTTGCTCGGCGATGCGGGCGCGTTGGTCGGCAAGACCTGGCAGTATTCCATCGAGGACAACTTCGAAGCCGACCTCATGTATTCCTGGACGCCGAAGATGCTCGAAGAATTCAAAACACGGCGCGGTTACGATCCGGCTCCTTACTTGTCGGCGCTGGCTGGCGAGATCGTGGACAGCGTTGAAATCACGGATCGTTTTCTGGCCGACGTGCGGCGGACGATCGCCGATTGTGCGGCGGACCAGCACTATGGCCGCTGGGCGGAACTGGCGCATGCCGATGGGTTGAAGGTGCGGGCGGAAGCAGGCGGCCAGCATCATCCGCGGCTGTATTTCAACGACGGGCTGATGAACCAGGGGCGGGTGGACGTGCCGGTGGCAGAGTTTTGGGAAATCGAGTTGTGGAAAGAAAACCAAGGCGCGCCAGCCGATCATAATACCATCACCACGCCGGGGTGGATGGATGCCGCCCAGAACGTCAACGCGAAACAGGCCGCGAGCGCCGGGCATCTTTATGGCAAGAAAATGGTCGCCTCCGAGGCGTTCACCAGCGGCGGACGCAGGGCGCGCTGGGGAACGGCGCCGGCCGATCTGCTGATGCATGCGAACACCGCCTTCTGCGAAGGCATCAACGCGCTGAGCATCCATGGATCGGCGACGTCGGGGCCGGAGAACGGCTTGCCCGGCAAATCGGTATTCGGCGGCATCCATTTCAGCCACAATCAGACCTGGTGGAACCAGGGCGCTGAAGGTCTGTTGAGCTATCTGTCACGGTGTTGTTATATCTTGCGGCAGGGGCTGTTTGTGGCCGATGTGCTGTACTACAGCGGCGACGAGGTGCCGAACTTTATTTCGCCCAAGAACATCGATCCGTCGCGCGGGTTCGGCTACGACTATGATGTCTGCAATTCGGAAATCATCCTCACGCGGCTGTCAGTCAAAGACAATCGGATTGTACTTCCGGATGGGATGAGTTACCGGGTGCTGGTTCTGCCCGAACGACCGGTCATGCCTCTGGCGGTGGTCAAAAAGATCGAGCAACTGGTGGCTGCAGGGGTCACGGTAGTCGGCCCGAAACCGCACCGCACGCCCGGATTGACTGGTTATCCCGAAAGTGAAGAACAACTCAAAGCGATTGCGGACAAGCTATGGGGGACGAAGACAAACCTGCCGGCGATGCAGCGTGCCTACGGCAAGGGGCGCGTGATCTGTGGCCGGAGCATCCGCGAGGTTCTGGCGCAGGACAAGGTGCCTGTTGATTTCGCGTTTCAGAGTGTGGCGACGAATGCGCTGGTGGATTTCATCCACCGCCGCACCGCTGAGGCCGACATCTACTTTGTGGCGAATCGGCATGGCGCGGCGCTGAAGGCCGAGTGCACGTTCAGGGCGGGCGGTAACCCCGAGCTGTGGAATCCGGTGACCGGCGAGCAGCGGGCGCTGCCGCAGTTCGAGGTCAAGGACGGACGCACGTCCATCCCGCTGGAGTTCGAACCTTATGGAGGGATGCTTGTGGTATTCAGGAAGAAGGTTGGAAAGGCTGAAGAGGTTCACGGTTCAACGGGTGGGAAGAACTTCCCGGAATTGAAGCCGGTGCAGGAGATTACAGGGTCATGGACGGTGCAGTTCGATCCGAAGTGGTTCTATCCGATAGACGGGCTGACTGGCGATGCCGCCAAGGGTCTGCTGGTGTTCGACAAGCTGGAGGACTGGCGCACGCGACCGGAAGCGGCAGCGAAAAATTTCAGTGGCACGGCGGTGTATCGCAAAATTTTCAACTTTGCGGGAGAAGTCAGAGGCCAGAAGTCAGAAGGCAGAACGTATCTCGATCTGGGAACGGTCAAGGAAACGGCCCGCGTCAAACTCAACGGCAAGGATCTGGGCGTGCTCTGGTGTTCGCCGTGGCGGGTGGACATCAGCGGGGCAATCAAGTTTGGCGAGAACGCGCTGGAAATCGCTGTGGCCAACCTGTGGCCGAACCGTTTGGTGGGGGACAGCAATCTTCCGGGTGAGCAGCGCCGGACGCGCACCGAGATGTTTTTTGGCGGACCCGACTATCAGTTCTCTTCCGGTTTGCTGGGGCCGGTGACGATTCAGGCCGCCCAGCCAACGGCAACGAAAGACCAATCCAAATGACCCTAAAATTAGTAAAACGAATCACAACCGCCGCCATGCTGCTGCTGGGTACAGCCATCCAAGCTGAAGCCGCCAGTCGGCTCGTGCCGCCGGAGAAGGTTGCGACAAACAGCACATTCTGCAACCCGCTCAACATCGAGTATTGTTTCCGGCCCGATGGTCGAACCGGCCGCGAGGCGGCCGATCCGGTAATCGTGCCCTTCAAGGGTGATTATTTCCTGTTTCCATCCAAGAGCGCCGGTTATTGGTGGTCGCCGGATCTTATTAACTGGAATCTGGTGCCCAGCAACGACAACTACAGCTACATTGGCGATGGCGAGCATGTCCCCAACGGATTTCCGGAGAAGGAGCTGCCGGTATGGGGGTACAACCCGGCGGCATCCGTGGTCGAGGGGGCTCTCATCTACAGTCAGCAGGTGGATGCGTTTTACCGTTTCATCGATCCGAAGAAGGGCAC
>CAINDV010000998.1 GCA_903847485.1 uncultured Verrucomicrobiota bacterium | reverse complement strand
GCTCCGGCGGGCGGGCGGCGGAACCGTCGCGCAACGCCGGAACGAGGCCGGCCTGGCGACGCCAGCGGGCGTAAAAGTTGGCGGTAAAGCCGAACATCGGGAAGATGCTCAGCGCCGAAGGCGGGGCAAGTCAAGCGAAGGAAGCGGGACGGCAGCAAGAAGAGGCCGATCTTGGTTTGTTGCAGCCGCTCAGGGAGCGGCGTCAAATCCGAAACTCGAAATCCGAAATCTGAAAGGCGGCGGAGCCGCGCGTCGGCCATGCCGCCAGATTTGGAAGCAAGATTGCCGCCCTCGAAGCTCTCCACTTCCGTTGCCGCTCTGGCTCGACACCTGCGCCAACGGACGGAGATTCGGATTTCGGATTTCGGATTTCGGATTTCCTTCGGTTTTCGGTTTTCGGTTTTCGGATTTAGCGCCGCATCCTGAACGGGCTGCAAGAAACTGTCTGGAGCGGTGACGCCTGGAACGAGCGCGGGGAAGTCTATTCCGCGCCGCAGCCGGTTGGGCAAGTGCGGCTGGCAACGCCTGCATTGAAGGAGGCGACCTTCAAGACTACGGTGGACATGCAGCTCGCCGAAATCCGCGGCGAATACACCAAGGACGCGGCCTCACTCACCTCGCGCTCGTGGGTCGATGCCAACCGTAATCTCTACTGCATCGAGCTGTCTAACAAAGGCAGCGTTCTGCTGGCTATGTCCCTGAAGAACATCAAGGGGAGTGGTGGTGCAGGGTGCATGATGCCCGTGGCTTGCCGCAAAAACAGCATCACGTTCCTGGGCGCTACCGAAACGGCGGTGCGGGATAAATATTACACGAATCACTTCTATGGCGAGATGGCCGATTTCGCCGTGCTGGACCGGGTTCTGTCCGACTCGGAAATTGCGAATCGTGTGCATGCCCAGCGGGGTGAGGTGAAGACCTTTGACGGCAAGACAGCCTACTCGTGGGCCAAGTCAACGATTACTCATGCGTTCACCCTTTCCTGTTGGATCAAAATGAGCAAAGGCCAGGGCAATGAACATATCATCGCGAGTGATTGCGGAAACACGCGCGCTTTCATCCTCTGGAGCGAGAATGGATTTCTCCGGTTTGGCATTAACGGGCTCATACTGTATTGCTGGGACACGGAGCAGAAGAAGATCCCGCTTGACCAGTGGGTACATGTGGCGGCCACCTACGACGGCAAGCGGATGGCTGTGCTGATGGACGGCAAGTTGGTCAAGGCCATCGCCGTGCCTGAAGATGCAGGACCATCCTTCCTCAATGAACTGGACACCGCCACGCCGCATCCCGACATGCGCAAGGCCGTGGTCGTCCCCCGGGTCATGGGCGCTGCCGATGCCAGGACTTTAACATTGGAACCCGGCAAGACGACGGTGATCGCCACGGCCATCCTGAGCGACCTTGAAACCAAGGGCAAGGATCCGCTGGCCGAGGCCAAATCGCTGGTTGCCGCACTGACGCCGGACAAACTCGCCGGGTACACCGCCGCGCACCGCCAGTGGTGGCATGCTTACTGGAGCAAGTCATCCATCGAGATTGCCAACAAAATCATCGAGCAGCACTGGTATCCCACATCATATATTATCGCCTCGTGCAGCCGCGCAGGCAAACCTGCCCCGGGTCTTTACGGCAACTGGATCACCGTGGACAAACCTAACTGGCACGGCGATATCCATATCAATTACAATTTCCAGGCGCCCTTCGACCGGCGCTAGCAGCAGGTCGGACTCGGGAAACTTGATTTTATCCCGAATTCCGAAGTAGACCGGCGTTTTTGGGGTGCCGGCAGCCCCAGGTTTCAGATGTGACCGCCCCCCAGGACCAGCCGGTCCTCGGGTGGCACCAACTTCGGCGAAGGGTATTTCAGCCAGTCCAAAGCCGCGTC
>CAINDV010000997.1 GCA_903847485.1 uncultured Verrucomicrobiota bacterium | reverse complement strand
GGCGGGGTCAACGCGTTCAACAACGCCGGCACGTTCACCAAGCAGGGCGCCGGGGTGACGCGGTTTTATTTCTACATCAACGGCGTGCCCTTCCACAACACCGGCGCGGTGGACGTGCAGGGCGGCACGCTGACCTTTGACGCCGGCTTTTCGCAAACCGCGGGTTCAACCATGCTCAGCGGAGGCAACATAAGTTCCAGTTCAACCCTGGCGATTCAAGGTGGAACGTTTGGCGGGGTGGGAACCGTCACGGCCAACGTGACGAGCAGCGGCCTCGTCAGCCCCGGCGCGTCGCCCGGCGTGCTCACCATCACGGGCAATTACACGGAGGGCACCAACGCCCACTTGCAGATCGAGTTGGGTGGCCCCACACCCGGCGCCGGCCACGATCAGTTGTCCGTAGGGGGCACCGCCACACTGGCCGGCACGCTGGAACTCTCCTTCTGGAATGGCTTCACGCCGTCGCCCGGCAACGTCTTCACCGTGCTGGTCAGCACCGCGCGCAGCGGTACCTTTTCCGCCATCCAGACCCCGACCATCCCTTTGGGGGTGCTCTACAGCCCGAAGAACGTGCTCGTCGAACCCGAAAACGCGTCGCCGCTGGTTCAGCTTACGGTGGACTCCGACTGGCTGGCCTGCCACGCTTTCCGGTTGGAGGCCAGCGCGACGGACCCCGATGGCGTAGTCACGAACCTCACGTTGCTCATGGGAACAAATGTACTGGGCACTTTCCCAAATGGCGCGAGCCGGATGATCACTCTTGGCTATGACTTCCCGGGTGAAATGACCATCACCGCCCAGGCCACCGACAACAATGGCGCGATGGGCGCGACCAACGTGACCGGCACCGTTTCCACGCGGCCCTTGCTGGTGCTGGACCCGATCGGCTTGCAGACCAACCGTGCGTTCAAACTCTGCATGGCCGGTGCGACCGGGACAAATTACCAGATGCTCGCCAGCGACGACCTAGCCAAGACAAACTGGACGGCTCTCGGCACGATGCAAAACACCAATGGCATCTGGCGCTACTCTGACACCACCGCCACCAACTCCGCACACCGCTACTACCGGGCGCGGCAAGTGCCATGAGGCGTAATCCGAAAGCAGCCCGGAACTTGAAACCCCAACTCGGCGCGGAGTCAGCGCGAAGCGTCCTGGAGTGCGGCCGCTCTCGGCTGCTTTCCCCCTCGACGGACTTGATGCGCCCAGTCGGAAGCGCCCGCGGGCAGTCCAAAACCTGGCGGGCGGCGTTGGCTTGCTGCCTTCTGACTTCCACCTTCTGCCTTCGGGCCTTGGGTCAGTACACCATCGACTGGCACACCATCAATGGCGGTTACTGGGCGCTACCCATCGCTGTGCAGACTACCAACGCGCCGACGCTGGCGATCATTCCCGCCGCGCCAGGCTGGGCCGCGATTTCGTGGACGCCGCCCACGCCCGGCTTTGTCTTGCAGGAGACAGTCAGCCTCGCGCCGTCGAACTGGATCAACGCGCCGAGCAGCGCAACCAATCCTATAACCGTCCTTGCCGTGCCCCCGGCAAAGTTCTATCGTTTGAACAAGCCATAAACCAAGTCCGATATCCAACGTCCGGTAACTAAACACTAACTAAATAACTATGAAAATTAACATCACACAGCACACGTCACGCATTCTGCGTCACCTATCGTCCGGCGCGCTCGCGCTGGGTCTCACCTCCACGGCCTTGGCCCAAGGCACCACCGCCTTCACCTATCAGGGAAGGCTCAATGACGGCACCAATCCTGCCACGGGGTTGTACGACCTCAAGTTCACGCTCTACGATGCCGCCAGCATCGGGGGCATCGTCCCCGGCACCGTGCCGGTGGTCATCCCCGCCGCGGGCGTGACCAACGGGGCGTTCACCGTCGCGCTCAACTTCGGGCCGACGGCCTTCACCGGCGCGGCGCGCTGGCTGGACATCGCGGTGCGCACCAACGGCGCGCTCACCTTTGTCACACTCACTCCGCGCCAGTGGCTCACCCCCACGCCCTATGCGCTCTATGCGCCCAGTGCGGGCACGGCCGGCAGTGCGACAACGGCGGGCACCGCCACAACGGCGACGATCGCGAATGGCGTTGTGGCCGGCCAGGTGGTCAAGTCCCTCAACTTGCTGAAGGATGACGTGACACTCGTCCCTGGCGCGAACCTGACACTCACGCCCAGTGGTCAGACACTCACGCTCGCCTCGCCTGCGGACTGGCACGCGGGGGGCAACGCCGGCACCGCGCTGGGCGTGAACTTCCTCGGCACCACGGACAACCAGGCGCTGGAATTGAAGGTCAACGGCCAGCGGGCGTTGCGGCTGGAACCTACCGCCGATGCGCCCAACGTGATTGCCGGCTACGGGCTTAACGCCGTCACCGGCGGCTTCACGGGCGCAACCATCGCGGGCGGTGGTGGTGGGACGGATCCAGGGACCGGCCCCAACCAAGTGGACAGCCCCTTCGGCACGATCGGCGGCGGCAGTGCCAATCGCATTCTGGGCTACGCGGCGTACGCGACCCTTGCGGGCGGCCTCAAGAACC
Organism: uncultured Verrucomicrobiota bacterium; assembly: GCA_903847485.1. Taxonomy (GTDB): domain Bacteria; phylum Verrucomicrobiota; class Verrucomicrobiia; order Limisphaerales; family JAJXZI01; genus CAINDV01. Next base: position 7,906 of record CAINDV010000997.1, on the reverse strand, counting down.
TGATTCAAGGCAGTTCTTATTACGGCACGCTCGGCGGCGGCACCGGTAACAGCATCGTGGGAAACGGGTTTGGCATCACCCTTTCCGGCGGCGCGTATAATGGCATTGGTGGCGCGGATTACGTGGCGCTGGGCGGGGGTGCCTACAACTCCATTGGCGACCTGGCCCAGCACGCCGTGCTCGCTGGTGGTTATGGCAACGTCATTGGCCCCGGGGCGAGTGATGCGGTGCTCGGCGGTGGCACTGGCAACCGCCTTGGCACAAATGCGCTGCAGAGCACCATTGGCGGCGGCCGCGCCAACGCGGTTTATGGTAATACCGGCACCATTGGCGGCGGGGCGAGTAACTACCTGTACTTCGGAACCGATGGGGCGACCATCGGGGGCGGCGTGCAAAACCTCATCCAGAGTAATGCCACTTACGCCACCATTGCCGGCGGTTGGAATAACCAGGTTCAAGGCCAGACCTTCGGCCCCGCCGCGCGGTATGGCTTCATTGGCGGCGGCCGGAACAACATCATCGAACCCAACGCCACCGACGCGACCATCAGCGGCGGGGCGGGCAATAGCATTCAAAACACCGGCGACGGGACAGCCATTGGCGGCGGCGAGGCTAACCTGATTGGCACCAACGCCGACTGGAGTATGATTGGCGGTGGTCGCTATAACGTCGTCTCGAATTCGGCGGCTTGCGCGACTGTTCCCGGTGGCTATCAAAACGTGGCGGGAGCCACCTTCGCCTTCGCGGCCGGCCAGCGCGCCAAGGCCAACCACGCGGGCACCTTTGTCTGGGCCGACTCTGTGGCCAGCGACTTTGCTTCGACTGGTAATAACCAGTTCCTCATTCGCGCGGGCGGCAATGTCGGCATCAATAAGAACAACCCCGGCAGCGCCTTGGATGTGAATGGCACAGTCACGGCCACCGGCTTCAGCGGCCCCGGCTCCAGCTTGACGGGCATTGGCACGCTCAGCCTTGCGGACAACTCCATCACCGCCGCCAAGCTGGCGAGCGATCCCAACTCCCTGGCCAAAGTGTCAGGCGGCCTCCTGAATGCGAGCAGCAGTGCGGTTACCTTCGCCACGAACGCCTATTTGAATGACAAGGACCTTTACGTGCATACGGACCAGAACAACGGGCTGGGCTGGTATGGGCCGGGCAAGCTCTTTGCGGGATTGAGCCTGGATGGTCCGGCACTGTATGGCCATTCGGCCGGAGCCCTGGGCACGCGGTCAACCGGATCCACCACCAATGTGGCTTTGTACTGGAACAACAACAGCGACATCGTCCTGAATCCAGGCAATCTGGACAATGGCGGTGGCGGTCCAGCGCTTCGATTCGGCTGGGGCAGCGGCGAATGGATCACGTCCAAGCGTGGGGCCGGCGGCAACCAAAGCGGCATTGACTTCTACACCGCCTCCACGCCACGGCTCAGCATTGCGAATAGCGGCAACGTGGGCATTGGCACCAATTCGCCGACGCGACGCCTTCAGGTTTTGGACGCGGATGGTCTGTCTGGCAGCATCCAAGTTGGAGCCGCGGTGAGCGGTGCCTCCAGTAAGCGCGTCTATTTCGGTGACGGCGCTTACGTGTACGTCGGCGAGTCGGGGTTAGATGATTGGATGGAACTTGGCGCCGAGACGTTTGTCCTCAATGCCTCCCGCGGGTCCGGGAATGTCGGCATCGGTCGGGTGCCTGTAGCCAACAAACTTGAAGTTGAAGGCAACGCCTCCAAGACCGTCGCCGGCTCTTGGCTGGCTAACTCCGACGCCCGGATCAAACAGGACATCCAACCGATCTCCGGCGCGCTCGACAAGCTGGCCCAGGTGCGCTTGGTCAGCTTCCACTACACCGGCGAGTACCGGGAGCAGCATCCCTCGATCGAAGACCGTGCTTACATAAACGTCCTGGCCCAGGAATTCCAGAAAGTCTTCCCCGAGGCGGTCAAGGAGAGCGGCGATAAACTGGCCAACGGTGACAACATCCTGCAGGTGGACACCTACCCGCTGACGATCTATTCCGCCGCGGCGGTGCAGGAACTGAACCAGAAGCTCCGGGAGAAGGACACCGAACTGCAAGCGCTCCGGCAGCGCCTGAGTGAGTTGGAGAAAGTCGTCGGCTCCTTGGTCGGCAAACATTAACCACGGGCTTGGGCGGGACCGTCCTCCCGGCGGTCCCGCCTCTCTCTCGCCCTACAATTTTCAACCTGCACTCATCATGAAACGAACAACTCTGGTCATTCTCTTCAGCACCGCGCTATTTATCCCGGCGCTGCTCCTGGCCCAGTATTCCGTCCCTTGGTCCACCATCGCCGGCGGCGGGGGCACCAGCACCGGTGGTGTCTATTCCGTCAGCGGCACCATCGGCCAGCATGATGCCGGTGGGCCACTGACTAATGGCGTCTATTCACTCACCGGCGGTTACTGGGCGCTGCCCATTGCCGTGCAGACTACTAACGCGCCGACGCTGGCGATCATTCCCGCCGCGTCGGGCTGGGCCACGATCTCGTGGACGCCGCCCACGCCCGGCTTTGTCTTGCAGGAGACAGCCAGCCTATCGCCAACGAACTGGGTCAACTCCGCCACCGGGCCGACCAATCCTGCGGCCGTGCCGGCCACGCTGCCGGCAAGATTCTACCGGTTGTTGAAAGCCGGGCCGTAGCGGCTGGCTGGCAAAAGCCGTCCTGCGCCATCGCCAGGCCGGCTAAAGTCTGGCGCCTCACCTGCCGACATAGCCGATGCATTCGAGGCGATGGCAGGACCTCGTAGTAGCCGAGGTGGCGAGGCTCAAGCAGCAGCGGAGTTAGAGCCTCCTCACGTCGGCTCCTACAGTTTTGAAATTGACTCACACAAATATGAAATCCACATTACTGTGGCGACCTCGGCTCACTTTGCTGCCGTCCCGCTCGCCTTCTTTGCACTCGTTCGCCAGCGCCACTCTCTTCGCCCTCGCGTGGCTGATGGGTGCGAGTCCGGGGCAGGCTGCCCGCCCGTGGCCGGACACGCGGTTCCGCATCGTGCCGTTCGCCGATCAACTGCCCAACTCACTAAGCGAGACGCAGCGGTGGTTCGCCGCCACCAAGTTCGCTGGCACGCAGAAGATGCTCCGCTCGGAAATCCGCCACCTCCGCACCTATAACACCAACTTCCTCTGTCTTCATTACCAACTCGCCGTCGGCGCGGGACCGGCGGCGTTCATCAACGGCGACGCCTGGGTGTCGGACTGGGCTTTCGTGAACGCCCAGACTAATTGGTTCCTCCTGAACGCCGCCGGCCAGCGCGTCCACCAGAACGAGTGGAACTGGGACGTGATGGACATCCGCTACACCAACGGCCAGCCGGTGTCGGGCTTCCCCACTTACTGGATCAGTAACTGTCTCGAACGCATCCGCGCCGCCGAGGATGACGCGGTCTTCGCCGACAGTTTCACGCCCGACGCCTACGGTTTCGGCGCGAGTAATCCGTCGCATCCGTGGCTGGAGGATGTGGACCTTTGCCGGGAGAACTGGGTGCCGAACCTGGAGCAATTCGGCCGCGCCGCGCGGTTGGCGATGGAAGGCACGAATGGCTTCCTCTTCCTGCCGAATCTCGGTGGCCTCGTGACCTCGTGGCTAAACTTGGATTACGGTCTCGGCCACGGCGGGATGATCGAAGGCTTCGGTTTCTGGGGACCGGGAAGTTACTTCGATTCCACTGACTGGGAGTTACAAATGGACCGCACGCTGGCGTTGGTGCGGAGCAATAAGGTGCTGATCTGCCAGTCTTATCCGGGCTACGGCAACGCGACGGAGCGGATGTTCGCCACGGCGAGTTACCTGCTGGTCAAAGGCAGCGCCACTTACCTGAACCTCCTTTCCACCGACGCCGTCGCGCTGGAGTATTACCCGGAATACACGCTCGACTTAGGCGGCTCTCTCGGCCCGGTGCCGTCGGGCATTGACGCGCTGTGGAACGCGGCGTGGGGCGTCTATCGGCGTGATTACACTAACGGCCTTGCTCTGGTGAATCCCAGTGGCACCCCGGTAACAATCCCAAATCTCGGCGCGAGTTACTGGCGGGCGACGCCCTCCGGCGGCGGCGTGGTCAGCGCCTCCGGCAGCTACGGCGGCAGCGTGACGCTGACGGCGGTGACTAATCTTACGCTGCCAGCGTTCTCGGGAGCAGTGTTGATGACCACCAATACTTCCGATCCCGGCACTAACACCAACCTAAGTCAGCCCACGAACGTCCGCGCCTTCCATCGCTCCGGGCAAACCTTTCTCACATGGACCGAGCGCGCGGACTTAGCCGACGAGTCTTATCGCATTTACCGGCACACAGCGCCGATCACAGCGGCCAACCTCGCTGCTGCCACGCGGCTTTATGAAGTCTGGGAAGGCTCCGCCGACTTCCACGCCAACCGCTACGCCAATGACAGCGGCGCTTTCACCGTCCGCTACCTTGACCGCGTCGTCGTGACCAACGGCGGCACGCAGCTTCCGGCGGGCACGGGAGTGTTGGTCTGGACGCTGGCGACGAACGACTTCGCCGGCTTTTGGCGCGGCACCAGCTTCTATGCCGTCACCACCGTGGACAGCATCGGCAGGGAGAATATCAGCGCCTTCGGCACCACTAACACTGTTGGCCCGGTGCCGGAAAGCGTCTTCGAACCGCTGCCGGTGGAAGCGGCGGTGTCCGTCGGGGCGCGCGGGCATCTTTATCTCCAGTTCATGGACTTGCGGCAATGGAATCCCACATTCCACGCGCCGAACGCAGGGAACGCTTACTACGGTTTGAATCCCGACCTGTCCTCGGTCCAGCACGCCCTGGCCTACGCTTACGACTATGTCGTCTTTGAGCCGGAATGTGCCACTGGCCCGGTGCCGGTAGTCTTCAGCCTGCACGGTTGGGGCGGCAACACTTACGGGCCGATGACTGAAGATCCCGATCCGTGGGGCTGGTGTACTTACAAAATTTACCCGGTGGACCAGAGCGAGACATGGTGGTTCGGCTTCGCGCGGAATAACGATTACCGCACTAACACCACAGTCGCCGCCGGTGACACGGTGGTGAACTTCACCGAGCAGCGGCTCCTGCGGATGCTGCGCGGTTTGCAACGGCAACCACCGGGCCTCGCGACTGACACTAACCGCGTGTTCGTCTATGGCCAGTCCATGGGCGGCAGCGGCACGCTTTCGCTGGCGATGCGTTATCCAAACGTCTTTGCCGCCGCCTACGCCAGCGAACCGATGACCGACTATGCCACCTCCGGCGATGGCGGCGGGACGGATTGGCGCGAGGACGTGGAGGTGAAATGGGGCGCACGGACACTAAGTCTCCCGGTGCTACTCGATGGCCCGGCGGGCTGGGCCAACCCACTCAAGCGCTACAATGGCACCAACGTCTGGGTGTGGCAGAACCACCGCTTTAACACTACCAACCGCATCGGCGACGATACCGTGCCTCTAGGGCTGGCGCACGGAACTAACGACATGGTTATCGAGTGGCCCAGCCAGGGGCAGCCTTTCTACGGCCCGATGGACGCCAGCCGTCGCTGCTGGGGTGGCGCGGTCACGGCTGCGGACCACACTTGGCTTAGTTTTGAAGGAACGCCGCCGACGCTGGCACCGAATTCCTCGCTCGCGCCATTTTACGCCTTCCAAGTTATTCGGAATGAAACTGTGCCCGGACTAAGCCGAGCCAACGGCAACGTCCCGGCCCCGCCCACCCGCACCGGCGGCTACAACCAGAACCTCGCTTGGTCTGCTAGTTGGGATGCCTGGGACGGCCCGCCGGTGGACACCGCGACTAACTGGCAAGTCAGCCTGCGCGCCGTGGACGCCGCGACGCATACCGTGGACGTGACACCGCGCCGCACGCAGCAGTTCCGCCCCGCGCCCGGTGCCACGGCGAACTGGCATAACTTCCGTGTCAGCGACGGCGTTTCCATCCAGTCCGGCATAGTTACCGCCGATGCCTTCGGGCTGCTTACCGTGAGTAACGTCACCGTCAGTGCGGAAGGAAACCGGGTGCGGCTGGAACTAATTAGTCCACCCATCGGCCGCATGTTCTACGTGGCCCCCGACGGCGACGACGCCCACGCCGGCAGCAGCGCGCAACCGTGGCGCTCCCCTGGCTTCGCCTCGCGCCAGCTTGCCCCCGGCGACACTCTCATCATTCGTGCTGGCCGCTATGTTCAGAGCGTGTTCGACGCCGACATCATCGTCCCGCCTTCCGGTCAGCCGAACGCTTGGATCACCATCCGGGGAGAAGACGGCCACCGCCCCGTGCTGGCGGGCCGCGACAACCTTTACTCCGCCATGATCTTAGGCGGGTGCAGTTACCTGCGGATCGAGAACCTGGAGATCACCCACGACACCAACGCGCCCGGCACCGCCGGCTTCTTCCGCGAAGGTATCAATGTTATGGGCGAACCCGCCTCTACCAACATCGTGCTTAGTGGCCTTTACATTCACCACCTCGACCAGTTCGGCCTCGACGCGCAGGATGTGAACTTCCTGACCGTCACCAACTGCCGCATCGAATACTGCGGCTTCGGTGCCATCGGCGGCCCGGCCGGCGCGCACGGCGGTCTGCGCAACCTTAGTGTCCGCAACTCCCGCCTCGCCTACGGTGGCCACTACTATCAAGGCGGCGATGGCTCCACCCGGCCCTACGATCGGCCGGATGGCTTCGGCATCGAACCCTCCGCCGGCCCCGTGGAAATTGTGGATACCATCGCCGAGCATAACTATGGCGACGGTCTCGACTCCAAAGCCGCCTATACCACCATCCGCCGCTGCATCGTGGCTAACAACAGTTGTGACGGCGTCAAACTCTGGGATGGCGGCAGCCGCGTGGAAAACACTCTCATCTATGGTCGTGGTGATGGCGACCCCGCGTCCTCGCCCTGGGCGCTGGTGGTGTTAGGCAACCCCACGCCTAGCGACCCCAGCTTCGAGTTTGTCAACGTGACTGTGGCCGACCAACACCGCGGCGGCTATCTCTTGTATGCCCAATACGGTTACCCGACGGTCCCGCTCCAGATAACTCTTCGCAACTGTATCTTCCAGAGCGTGAATTCCTCCATTTTCATCAACGATGCCTCGACGCTTACTGCTGACCACAATCTATTCCACATCCCGGAGCGTCCGGCGGAAGTGCTCCTTCATGGCACTAACACTTACTCCGCGAACACTCTGGCCGCTCTCGGTGCCGGCAACACCTATGGCGATCCGCTCTTTGTCGCTCCGGCCTGGGGCACCACGGGCGACTTCCAACTCCGCTCCGCCAGCCCCGCCATCAACCTTGGCACCAGCACCGGTGCTCCGACGGACGACTTGAATCGTCAGCCCCGCCTCGCGCCGCCCGACGCCGGTGCCTATGAGTGGCTTCCCGCTCCAGTGTTCCTCGTAGCCGAGTCCCGTCTGACGTCGGAGGGATTCCGCCTGGTGTGGACGAGTCGCTCCGGCGCGGGTTATGCCTTGGACTTCACGGAAGACCTGACTCTGTGGACTCAACTCCAGACCTTCACCGCCGCCGCCAACACGATCACCTACGTGGACCCCACCGCCCACGGCGCGGCCCGGCGTTTCTACCGCGCCCGGCTGATCGCGCCTATCTCTGACTGAATGGTGAATGGCGAAGGAATGACGAATGGCGAATGACGAATGAATGACGAAGCCCGAAGCCCAAACCAGTCCTGCCAGAACCGAATCGCGGGCCGGAAAATCGCGGGAGAAGATGGCAGAGACTTCCTCGCAACACCCGGCTCCGGTAGGGCGGACGCTCCGGCGGAGCCGCCGCCAGGGCGGAGCGCCGACATTTTTGTCGGCGTGATCCTGGCCACTACTGACTCGCCGACAGAAATGTCGGCGCTCCGGTTCGGCGGTGGTAGTGGGACAGGCATCCTGCCTGTCAGTCCGTGCGCT
>CAINDV010000996.1 GCA_903847485.1 uncultured Verrucomicrobiota bacterium | reverse complement strand
CCTTGAAAGCATCCCCGATCCCAGTCCGCCGCCAATACGACGCCACCTTCAAACGGGAGGCGGTCGCCAACTGGCTGGGCAGCGGCAAGTCCGCTGAAGTCGTGGCCCGCGAACTGGGCTTGAGTGCCAATCGGCTGTATGCCTGGCGCAACCTCCTGGACCCGGCCGCCGCCGGGGGGAGGGCGGCGGCCGGGTCCAGGGCCGGCGCGGCCACCGATCTGCAGTCCCAACTGGAGGCCGCCCAGCGCGAGCACCGCCACCGGCGCGAGCAGCGCGATATTCTAAAAAAACGTTGGGCATTCTCTCCGCACCGTCCCCGAGCGTTATGCCCGGGTTCAGGCGATGAAGACCGACCATTCCATCTTGCAGCTCTGCGAGAATCTCCAGGTGTCCCCCCAGCGGTTATACCATTTGCGCCTCGTGATTGCACCATACCAAGGCTAAATACGGTGCAATTGCGAACCGTGAATGGTATTACTACGCTTGGGAACCACGGCAAGCGGTGCCCGGACCGCGTGCGCGGGAAGACGCGGCGCTGGCCACGGAGGTCGTGGCCATTCACCTTAAAAGTCGCCTGACCTACGGCAGTCCGCGCATCGTGGCCACGCTCCGCGCCCGGGGCCGGCGCCATGGCCGCCACCGCATTGCCCGCCTCATGAAGCTCAAGGGCTTGTGCGGCCGCCAGAAGGGCCGCTACCGCGTCCGAACCACTGACAGCCACCACGACCACCCCATCGCTCCCAACCGCCTGGCCGAGGCCCCCAAGGCCACCGCCCCCAACCAGATCTGGGTCGCCGATATCACCTACATCCCCACCCGGGCCGGCTGGCTTTACCTGGCCGCCATCCTCGACCTCTACAGCCGCAAGATTGTGGGCTGGGCCATGAGCGAGTCGATCGATGCGGCCTTGGTCCTCCAAGCCTTGGCCCTGGCGGTCCTCCACCGGGATCCCCCGGCCCGGCTCCTCTTCCATTCCGACCGGGGCGTGCCATACGCGGCCGGGGATTGCCGCGCCGCTTTGGCCCAAGCACACCTGGTCCCCTCCATGAGTCGCCGGGGCAACTGCTACGACAACGCCACCATGGAAAGCTTCTGGAGCACCCTCAAACTGGAACTCATTTACCGGCGTGACTTTGCTAGCCATCACCAAGCTCGCGTCGCCATCTTCGACTACATCGAGGCGTTCTATAATCGCGAACGCCTTCATAGCGCCCTCAATTTCCTGTCCCCAACCGCATTCGAACTCATAAACAACTAACCAAATATTCCGATTTTACTGTCCATTTTTTCGAAACAAGCCCAGGGTGGGCTTGACCCGGTTTAATGGACACCTTGGGGGGCGGACGGTTTTGATAATCCTTTTCCGCAGGCGGCATCGGGGCCAGTCTGCTCCGACGATGCAATTGAACCTGATTATTCGCGAACTGAAATCCCTGGCCGACCCGGCGGCGGCGGCGGGGATGCGGCGTTTTGGCATTGGCGGACGACTGCCGTTGCTCGGCGTCTCGATGGCCAAGCTCCGTCCGCTGGCGCGGCGCATCGGTCGGGATCATGAGTTGGCGTTGGCGCTGTGGAGCGCCGGTTTTCACGAAACCCGCCTGCTCGCCGCCTTGATTGAGGAGCCAGCGCGGATCACGGCCAGACAGATGGAGTTGTGGGTGAAGGACTTTGATTCCTGGGATGTCTGCGACGGCGTCTGCCTGCACTTGTTTGACCGGACTCCCTTCGCTTGGACCAAGGCCGTGACCTGGAGCCAGCGGCGCAGTGAGTTCGTCAAACGCGCCGGCTTCGTCCTCATGGCCGTCCTCGCTGTCCATGATAAGCGGGCGCCGGACGAGCGGTTTCTGGACTTACTACTTATCATCCTGCGCGAGGCCGGCGACGAGCGGAACTTTGTGAAGAAAGCCGTCAACTGGGCGCTGCGCCAGATCGGCAAACGCAGCGAGTTTCTCCGCCGGGAAGCCATGCGCATCGCCATGACAATCCGCGCTCTCGACACTCCGGTCGCCCGGTGGATTGCGCTGGATGCGCTGCGGGAGTTGGAAAATCATCGTCCGCGCCGACTCGCCCAAACCAACTAACATGCAAGACCTGATCGCTAAGTCCGCGACGCTCCTCGAAGCGTTGCCTTATATCCAGAAATTCAACGGGGCCACGTTCGTCGTCAAATACGGCGGCAGCTTCATGGACTCGCCCGACCCGGCCGTGCGCCAGGGCGTGGCGCGGGACCTCGTCTTTCTCGAAGCCGTGGAGATCAACCCGGTGGTGGTCCACGGTGGTGGCAAGGCCATTACCCGCGCCATGGAGAAGGCCGGGCTGCAGGCCATTTTCATTCAGGGCCAGCGCGTCACAGATGAAGCCACAGTGCAGATCGTGGACGCGGTGCTTTCGCGGGAGATTAACCCGGAAGTGGTCGCCACCATCAACGCGCTTGGCGGTGTGGCCCGAGGCTTCGCCGGGCCGGACATCTTCCGTTGCCGCAAGCTCTGGCTCGATGACAAGGACCAACCCGGCGCGAAGCTGGACCTCGGCTACGTAGGCGAGGTGGTGGAGGTGAACACCGCGCCGTTACTGGAGTGCATCGCGCAAGGTATTACGCCAGTCATCAGCCCCACGGCGCGCGGCGAGGATGGTTATATCTATAACTGCAACGCCGATGTGGCCGCGGCCCAAGTCGCCATCGCGCTCCGGGCCAGACGCCTCGTCTTCATGAGCGACGTCCCCGGCCTCATGCGCGACCCGAAGAACCCCGCCACTGTCATCTCCACCCTGCGCGTTGGCGAAGTGCCGGCGCTCAAGCAAACCGGCGTGGTGGACCAAGGCATGATTCCGAAGGTGGACAGCGCGGTGGCCGCCATTCGGGCCGGAGTGGAAAAAGTCTCCTTCATTGATGGCCGGGTGCCGCACTCGGTGCTGATGGAGATTTTCACGGACCAGGGTTTGGGGACGGAAGTGGTGGTCTGACCGGCAGGCTGGGCGGGTTAGACCCGAATGACGAGGGACGAAAGAATGACTAAGCCCGAAGCCCGAAATCCGCCGAATCCTCGATAGGCCGGAGGGCAAGGCCCGGCACGCCACCGACCCGCCGGCGGCGACCGCCTGCGCTCAAAAATGGGTGTTACCGAAGGCCGGGCCGGAAAACGCTCCGGTAGCTCAATAATGGTGTTACCCAGCCACCCAGAAATGGAGAACGAAGGAAACCAGCGGTTCCCGCCTTGCCGGCTTCCCCTGCTCCCGTTTCGTGGGAGCCTTTTTCTCTCATATTTCCGGTGGCCCGGTCAAGCTCTCGGCGTGCGCCGCACCGCTTCGATCGCTTGCAGTTGCCGGTCCACTTCCCGACGCAGCGCCAAGGGGTTGAGCGCCGCTTGCTCCGCCCGCAACTGCGCCTGGGTCGCCGCGCTCACTTCCGCGCAGGCCAGCACCCGCTCCAGCGGCGTCTGCGTCGGGCCGTAAGTGCGCACGGTTTGGCTGCCCACCCGCTCCTTCTTTGCCAGTTTCATCGTGGGCAGGAAGTAGTTGAGTAATTGGTGGAGCGCGCCGCGGCAGAGCGTGTTGATCAACGGCCAGAGGTCCGGATGGTCGTAGCGTTCGTAGCCAAACCACCGCCGCACGTTCGTGAAGTTTTTCTGCTCGACGTGGGCCTGGTCGTTCTTG
>CAINDV010000995.1 GCA_903847485.1 uncultured Verrucomicrobiota bacterium | reverse complement strand
GCGAATCCGCCGCGGCTGTAGGGCTGGGCCACCGAGAAAAAACCTGGCATGGTTCGGAACCCACCAAACTCGTTGTCCCGCTGTGCGTTTCTTTGCGTTCTTTGCGGCCAACTTCGGAATTCGGGTTGAAATCAGCCGCAAGCGGGCCAGCGGCTCGCCTTCGAGGCCGCCGCCAGAACGGAAACGCAGGTGAACGAATTCGTGGCTGGCGAACTGGACGATGCACTGGGAAAAGCCCAGTTACAGGAAAGTTTGCACGGCCCGCACATTGCCTAAGGTGTAAAAATACCCCTGCGCTTCCGGCGTGAAAAAATGCGCCACCGTGAAGATGGTGACCGGGCCGGAAAACATAGACCGAGCCTGGCCCAGCCCGGAATAGAACACCGGACGGTCCACCCCCGCCCAAAGGCGCAGTCTATTCAGCCTTGCCTTCATCAAGACCAACGGGCTGAACCGCCGCCACGCTCGCACGGCCGAAGTTCATGACTCAAGTGCCCTCCATTTCCGTAGGCTTGAAGAACGGCTCCATCTCGGTGATGGGCCGGCCAAAGGCCATCTTCGGATACACGTTGGTGGAACTATCGAGGTCCACCTCCAGCAACATCGGCGCGTCCGGCGGCGACCAAAGCCAGCGCAAGGCTGACTCGACGTCGCCCGGCGCGGCCACTCGGCGGGCCGCCATCCCGTAGGCTTCCGCAACTTTGACGAAGTCCGGGGCGGAATAGCCCCACATCGTGGACTGGAAGCGGGACTCGAAATAACATTCCTGAAACTGTCGCACCATGCCGTGGCAATGGTTATTGATCACTACGATCTTCAAGGGCAGCCGGTTGCGCATCACGGTCTGCAACTCCTGAATGTTGCATTGAAACGACCCGTCGCCAGCGATGACCACCTGGGGGGTGCCCGGCTGTGTCAGGGCCACGCCCACCGCCGCCGGCAGCGCGAACCCCATGGACCCCATGCCACCCGAAGTGAGGAAACGCTGCCGCGCTTCAAGCTCCAGCGACTGCGCGGCCCACATCTGGTGCTGCCCCACATCCACGACAAACGCCCCGGCTCCGCCCGAGACGCGTGAAAGGGCGTGCATGAATTCGTTGGGATTGATGCTGGCGGCGGGGCACACCTCCCGCTCATCCGGCCACTCGGCGCGCTTGGCGGCAATTTGGGCGGCCCACCCGGCGCGATCCGGCAGCGAAACGCTCGCCAGCCGCCTGTCGGCCTCCGTGAGAAAACCCCTCAGCCCCCGGATGACGGCGGTGCAGCCGACTATGCGGTTGTTGACCTCCGCCGCGTCGCAATCAACGTGGAAAATCTTCCGCTCGCCCTTGAAGAATTGGGTTTCCGATCCGGTTTGCCGCACATCCAGCCGGCTGCCCAGCACTAGGATGAAGTCCGACATGCCGACTGCCCAGTTGGCCCAGCGGTTGCCATAGCTGCCGATCATGCCCACCCGCAACGGGTTGGTGTAAGGCAGCACGTCCACGCCCATCAGGGAATGCACCACCGGAATCTGCGCCAGCCGGGCAAATTCGCGGAACAACTCCCCGGCCCGACCGGAACGAATCCCGCCGCCGGCCAGGATCAACGGCCGTTGTGCCGCCCGCAACTGGGTGAGGATGGCTGTCCACAGGGATTCGTCCAACGGCGGCGGAACGGGAGTCATCCGGGCATCCGCCGGCAGCGAGGCAGCGATCTCCGCCCGTTGGATGTCCATGGGGAAATCCACCAGCACCGGGCCGGGCCGGCCTTCCCGGGCCAGCGCCAAGGCGCGCTCTAGTAATTCGGGAACCTCTTCGGCTGTCTTCACCCGCCAGGCGGCCTTCGTGATAGGTTGCGCCATGCTGACAATATCCGTCTCCTGAAAACCCAGTTGCCGGACCTGCCGGTCGCCTTTCTGCTCGTGGCGGTTCACTTGCCCCGTGATGAAAATCCCTGGCGATGAATCGAAATAGCAGCTTCCCACGCCTGTCAGCAAGTTGATCGCCCCCGGCCCGCTCGTGGCCAGCGCAACTCCAGGAATGCCGGTCATCCGCCCGAAGGCCTCCGCCGCGAACGCCGCCCCCTGTTCGTGGTGCATGCTGACCACGCGAATCTTCCCGTGTCGGGCGAAGGAATCCAGGAGGTGCGCGATCATGCCACCCGACAGCTCAAAGACGGTGTGGATCCCCTTGCGTTCAAGCCAGGCCACGATGTAATCGGATACTTTCATAGCATTTAGAATTGAGAAGTGAGAAGTGAGGAGCGCGCTCAGCCGATAGCGCCGTGGCCGCAATTGCGCCTTCTAACTCCTAAATTCTAACTTCTAACCGGTGCCACCGCAGGGTTCGTCGAATCGCCTCATCCAACGGGATGAACACATCCAGACCGAGTTCAGCGCGCGCCCGGCGGATGTCAGGCACATAGAAGTCCACCGCCTCGCCGGGCGTGGAACGTCCCAAGACGTTGACCGGCACAGGCGGCTCGCCTTCGCTGGCCACCTTACGCGCCAGTTCCGCAATCGCCACCGGCACGTCAGATCCCACGTTGAAGGCCCGCCCCGGAGCGCCCCGAAACAGAATCGTCCAGAGCCACAACGCCAGGTCCGCACCGTGTAAATACGAACGAACGGCGTTGCCGCTGCTTTGTAAGGTCAGCGGGACGCCGCGCAACACGTCCCGCAGAAAATTGCCGGCCGCCAGGTGCGCGTCGAGTTGCAGATAAGGCCCGATGAAAGCGAATCCGCGGGCAATTTTGGTTTCCAGCCCCGGCGGGTTGGATGCCTGGGTAAACAGATGTTCCGCCCGACGCTTCGTTTCCGCATAGGCCCAGCGCGCCTCGGACGGCAACACCGCCCCGTCTTCCTCCTCGCGTCGCAGTGCGCCGACGGGAGCTGCCGGGCCATAAACCGCCCCTGAACTGGTCATAAGCAGCTTCCTGACGCCGTTCTGCCGCGCCAACTCAAGCACCCGCCGGACACCTTGCAGTGCCCGATCAACGGAATCCGCCGGTCCATGCAACTGGGCGACATTCAGTTCGCTGGCCGCATGGATGGCATAGCTAAACGTGCCATCGGGGAAGGAAAAATCGGCAATATCGCCCTGATGCAACCGCACCGCCGGATGGCTGGCCAAATGGGGAACCCGTTCGCGAAAGGCGGCCGGATCGCGAGTGAGCACGACCGCCTCCGCGCCGAGCTGCAACCGCCCGTTCGCCCACAGGAAACTTTCCAGCAACCAGCAGCCAAAGAAACCGGTGCCGCCCGTGATGAAGATCCGCTGTCCGCGCAATTCCTCCCACAAGCCCCAAGTGTGGGCCAGCATGTGATCGAGATCCTCGGCAAGGGGGTTCATGGAACCAGAATCGGAGACGCCCCGGCTCTACTCCCAAGCGTCGGTGCGGACGTGATCCGCCGGCAAACCTTGGGATTTCAGGTCGGCGGACAGGGCGCTCAACATCACCGGAGGGCCGGAGAGGTAGAACACCTTGCCTGCCGGTTCCGGTACGCGGGCCAGCACAGCGGCGACGTTGATCGGACCGGAAAAACATTCGGCCGGTTTGGGCAGCGCCGCTAGGCGACTGGTGAACTCCGCATCCGCCGTTTCGGTGAAGAACATCACCGAAAAACCCGGTACATGGCCCAACTGCGAGAGGTGGGATTCCTGATAAAGAAGGAGCTGGGGTTTCCGGGCGCCGTAAGCCAGCCAGACCTTCCGGGGGCTTTCCGGTTTGAGCGCCTCGATGAATGCGGTGAAGGCGCTGATCCCGGTGCCGCCCGCGATGAGGACGGCGTCACTGGCGTTATCAATGACGAATTCGCCGTAGGGCAGCTTGACCCAGACCTCGCTGCCGACTTTGAGCGCCAGTTCCATCTTCGTGGTGTAGCGGCCTTTGACGGAATAGCAGACGCGCAAACGGCGGCGGTCCCGAGGGGAACTGGCGATCGAGAATACCCGCGACTCCGGCCAGAAATCAGCGGGATCGTAGTCATCCACCGTCAGGTGTAGAAACTGGCCGGGATGAAACGAGGGCACCATGCCGTCCGGTGCCAGGTCCACCGTGTACACCCGCCCACCGTGGTCGGTGATGGATTCAACAACACAGCGGATTTTTCTCGGCATGCTCATGGTATTAATGATGAATGCAACCCGACCGAGTCGAGTTGCTGTTGCAGAATATCCAAATTCACGGAGAAACGACGGCAGGGACTTGCCGGGTAGGTGTGGACGCTATATTTCTGGATTCCCACAGTTTGCAAAATCCAATCGAGAACCCCGTCGGTCCAGTAATCGTGAGCCATCGCCACGACAGCACAGTCGGAACGGGAGAAAATAGTGTTGTTCAATCCGCTTCCCAACATGCCAGCCACGGCCTCCGCCTCCGCGAACAAACGGATTTCCTGGGCGAAAGTCAGTTCGCTGGGATTGATCAGCGCCCAGCCTTGATCAGCAAAACAACGTTCCACCTCCGCTTCGTTATCCATGTTTCGGGCCAAACCGGTTCGGCGCACGAAGAAACGTTTGGGCGGCTGATAGGCAGGATCGGCTTTGGGCAGAAAGGATTCCCGGAGAAAACGGATCGCGTAAGGGCTGTAGCAGGCGATCATCGCGGTGGGAGAACTGAAGAAGTAGTCCTCTACCTGAAGATGCGTTTCCGGCGAAAACCGGATGCGATCATCCGTCAGCCCCAGCATGGACAGGCTCTCCTTTTGGTAGGCGGCCAGTTTACCCGGAACAATGACCTTGATGTCGAGTGGAAATTCCCGCAGCAGAGCCAGGCGCGGCAGGGCGTCCAGGAGCCAGTGCGAGTGGTTGGTTACGCGATCGTTCGGCGCCCAGCGGGAAACGATGCTGGTCCAACGGCCGGTCAAGGCGACCGGGGGTGGTAACTTCCAATAGCACGCCGCCTGGTCGCCGCGGTAATTGCGAAAACCATAGACCGACTCCAGGCAGAGTTCCTTGTTGGCGAACACGAGGCCGAGTGACTGGGAAACCAGGCTCGCGTTGCGATGGCGGCTCCAAAAAATCGGCCAGGGTTGTTCGGTGTGCTGCGTGGTGGTTCCCTCGGCCAGAAGCGATCCCTTGCGAACCACCGGAGTGCCCTGATCCTCCATCACAATCCGCCCTGGGATTTCCGGCCAACCGCAACGCAACGCCTGATAAACCGAGAAGAATCTGAAGGGGGGACCGTTTCGAATGTCGTCTAGGTATGAATAAAAACGTGTTCGTTTGCGGAGGGTATCGGTGGAATACAAGTAGTGCCAGCTCCGCGCGGCCAGGGAACGATAGAAATCCCAGCCAGCATCCTTGACGGCAGGAACCCAACACCGCCGCAACCAGAGAGCGCAGCGATAGACCCAAGGAACTGATTTAAGCCATCCGATCATAAGATGAATCTCAGTTGTGAAGGCTCTCTCAGGCTGGGAAACCCATTATCTCCGTTCAAACTGCGGTCTTTTGCCCAACAAATTGGTCAAATGTGTCCAGCACATGACGAACCATTCCTTCCGTCAGTCCCGGATAGACACCGATGAAAAAGGTGTTCGTGGTGATGACGTCGCTGTTGGACAAAGTCCCCACCACCCGGTGCTCGATCTCCGCGTAGGCCGGGTGCCGCAGCAGGTTTCCGCAGAAGAGGTTGCGAGTCTCGATCCGGCCCGCTTCCAGCGCGTTGACGATCCCGGCCCGGTTGAACGGCGCTTCCGGCCGGACGGTGACGACGTAGCCGAACCAGGAGGGGTCGGACTTCGGAGGCGCGGTGTGCAGGAACAGGTGCTGTTCGTGTTTCTTCAGCCCGGCGGCCAGCGCCGCGTGGTTGCGTTTCCTCGCGGCGACAAAGGCGTCGAGCTTTTGCAGTTGCGCTGCGCCAATGGCCGCCTGCATGTCGGTGACCTTCAGGTTGTAGCCGATGTGGCTATAGGCGTATTTGTGGTCGTAGCCGAAGGGCAGCGTGCCGAACTGCTGGGCAAAGCGTTTGCCGCAGGTGTTGTTCTCGCCGCCGGAGCAATAGCAGTCGCGGCCCCAGTCCCTGAAGCTGCGGGCGATGCGGGCCAGTTCCTCGTTGCCCGTGGCCACTGCCCCTCCTTCTCCCATGGTGATGTGGTGCGCCGGATAAAAGCTGAAGGTCGCCAGGTCACCGAAGGTGGCCGTCAACCGCCCGTCGTAGCGGCTGCCCAAGGCGTCGCAGTTGTCCTCGATGAGCCAAAGGTGGTGCCGGTCGCAGAAATCCCGCATCTCGCGCACCGGGAAAGGAACACCCATCGTGTGGGCGATCATCACCGCCCTGGTCTTCGGGCTGAGGGCCGCCTCGACCTTCTCCATCGTTGGAACATAAGTGCCCAGTTCGACATCCACGAAAACCGGCACAACCCCATTTTGAATCGCCGGGTTGACAGTAGTGGGAAACCCGGCCGCCACGGTGATGACTTCATCGCCCGGACGGATCCGGCGGTCCTTCAACTTGGGCGAGGTGAGCGTGGAAAAGGCGACGAGGTTGGCGGAGGAGCCGGAGTTGACCAGCAGGACGTTTTCGACGCCTAGGTAATCGGTCATTGCAGATTCGAATTCGTCGCAGAACCGTCCTGAGGTGAGCCAGAAATCCAGCGAGGAATCCACGAGGTTCACCAATTCCTTGTCGTCATAGAACCGGCCAGCATACCGCACCGGATCCTCACCGGGCCGGAACGGTTTCTTGGGATCGGCGGCCTGGTATTCACGGACCAGGTCGAGAATTTGTCGGCGGATGGCTTTGCGGTCGCTCATGGGAATGGGTTGAAAGTTCGAGGGAACATATCCGCGTCAGGAGGCTGCCCAAGGCAGGCTCAAGGTCCGGGCTTCCGCCGTGTATCGGTCAATCTGCGCCGTAGTTAGCTCACCAATGGCGGATGGGGTGGCTTGCTCCGCCTGGCGGTACCAGGTCACCGTTTGTTCAACAGCAGCGGGGAAATTCCACACCGGTGCCCAGCCCAGCATCGCGTGCGCCTTGTCGGTGGCAATCTGGAGCAGCCGGGCTTCATGGACGGCCTTGGGATCGCTCTTGTCTTCCCAGCTTCCTGGCCAGTGCTTGAGGACTTCGACGACCAGTTCGGCGACGGTTCGATTGGCCTCGTGCGACGGGCCGAAGTTGAAGGCGGAATCCAGGGCTAAGCCCGCCGGCCGGAGTTCGCGGGCCAGGCACGCAGCCAGCCAGAGGTAACCGCTGAGCGGTTCGAGCACATGCTGCCAGGGACGGGTGGCGACCTTGTTCCGCACCGGAATGGGCTGGTTCTGCTGCAAGGCGCGGATGCAGTCGGGCACGATGCGGGCAGCGGCCCAGTCGCCACCGCCGATGACGTTGCC
Organism: uncultured Verrucomicrobiota bacterium; assembly: GCA_903847485.1. GTDB lineage: Bacteria > Verrucomicrobiota > Verrucomicrobiia > Limisphaerales > JAJXZI01 > CAINDV01. The sequence goes on along the minus strand of CAINDV010000995.1, from coordinate 2,601 downwards.
GGCGCGGGCGCTGGCGATTTTCACCGGATGGTCTCGGAAGAAGGAGCGGCGCCACGCGGCGATGGCGACCTCCGCCGCCGCCTTGCTCGAACTGTAGGGATCGTAACCGCCCAGAGGGTCTTCCTCGCGATAGGCATAAACCCATTCGCGGTTCTCGTAACACTTGTCCGTGGTGATGAAAACGGCGGCGCAAGGTTTCTGGAGCAGGCGAAGTCCTTCGAGCACGCTGATGGTGCCCATGACGTTGCTTGCGTAGGTTTCCATCGGCTGTTCGTAGGAGGCGAGCACCAGCGACTGGGCCGCAAGGTGGAAGACAAAATCCGGTTGCGCCGCCAGGAGGGATTCCCGGACCACCGCCGCGTCGCGCACATCGGCCACCTGGTGATTCAACCGCCGGGCCAGACCGAGTTGATCGAAGAGCGCGGGCCTCGTGGGCGGCGGCAAGGAATAACCACGGACCCTGGCGCCGAGTTCGATCAGCCATTGCGCCAGCCAGCCACCTTTGAAACCGGTCTGACCGGACAGCCAGACGGTCTTCCCGCGAAAAGCATCGGCCAACATCACCAGATTTTCCAGGGGGCGTTGCCTTCCGCCCAGATTTTGTTCAGATACTGCGTCTCCTGATAGGTGTCCATCGGTTGCCAGAAGCCTTCGTGCTGATAGGAGTGCAACTGTCCGTCGGCCACCAGCTTCTCAATGGGTCCACGTTCCAACATGACGTTTGGATCGGCGGTCAGATAACTGAATATCTTGCGGTTGCAAACCATGTAGCCGCCATTGACGTAGGTTTGCTCGACCTGCGGCTTCTCGTTGAAAGTATGGATGGCACCGTCGTTTTCGATTATCAGCGAGCCGAAGCGCCCGGCGGGATGGACGGCGGCGAGGGTGCAGATTTTGTTGGCGCGGCGGTGCTCCTGAATGGAGGCGTTGATGTCAATGTTGGACAGGCCGTCGCCGTAGGTGAGCAGAAAGTCGGTGTCCGTGCCGAGGTAAGGTTCAATGCGCTTGATGCGCGCGGCCGTCATCGTTTCCTGCCCCGTATCCGCGAGGGTAACGGTCCAGTCCTCTTCGTCATGGTGGTTGTGGAATTTAAGTTGCGGTGAACGCCCCAGCCGCAGTTTCACATCGCTGGTCATCCAGAGGTAGTTGCGGAAGAAATCCTTGATCATCTCGCCCTTGTAGCCCAGGCAAAGAATGAACTCCTTGTGCCCCTGGGCAGCGTAGGTCTTCATGATGTGCCAGAGGATGGGACGATCCCCGATGGGCACCATTGGCTTGGGACGGTACTCCGTCTCCTCGCGCAAACGAGTGCCCTTGCCACCGCATAGAATGACGACTTTCACTTGATTCTAAGATGCTTTCTCGCTATCATGGAACAATGGCTGGCGAACTGGCTTGGTTCAGCGAGAAATGGACTTTGCCAGTTCATAACTAAGCGACAAAAGGACTAGGTCTCTGCCTCAGACTCCGAGGTTTTTCAGGCATAAGAGAGATCTGGAAAAAGCACCTCCCAACGAGGACGTTTATTTCGGTGCCTTCTAATCCAGCTACCCCTGGGCCGGTTGCCCCCCAGCAGAGCCGGCGTCTGTCGCACCGGGCGGGGAAATTTTGATTGGTTCCTGAGTTGAAGTCAAAGGCATTGTTGAAGCCGGTTGGTTTTTTACGTTTTGTGACCAGGCGGCTGGCTTGGCGTTGTTTCCGGGCGGTTCGGAGGTTGCAATCCTGCTCGGCAAAGATGCATTCGCGGCGGCCTGCCAGCCGGACCTGGGGTGTAAGGCAACTCAGGGCGATGTACGGACGGCGCGCGTGACAGTGTTCACCGAATTCAGCCAAGACGCCCCACAGGCAGCAAAATCGGGTTGATGGAAAGTCCAATTTCCACTGAAGCAGCACCGTTCTTGTGAAACCGCAATTCAATCACCTCAAGCTACGACTGGCCCTGGCTCGGCCTGCGCGTTGACTCAAACAATTGCCACTGCTGGCTTGACAGAGTGTGAGTTCGTCTCGCCCGACCAATGCCTTCCTGGTTCGGATATTCTTGTTGCTTCAGGAGTCGCTGCACTACGTGCGAGGCCATTGCGCAAGAAGGCGCGCGACACAAAAACACCTCCGAGCGGGGCAGATTCTTCGTCATGCCAAGTCTAGGCGATCTCCTAAGCAATTTTAGATGGGGCATGCATAGAGTTAAAATTCCAGTAGAAGAATAACCACCGAGCCGCTTTTCACGCAAACTCAATTTTCCCCCAGCACCGAGCCTCGAGGGTTGGCTTCCCCCGAATGATCTGTTTGAGCCTCATTTTGGAGTTGTCTTAGAGCCACAAGAGCGAGGAGAATCCCGCGCCAAACCCGCAAAGCGCCGCTGTCCACCAGGGCAGCCTCTCTGCTGAAGTTATGCCCCGCATGTTGATTCCAAGGAAACCGATGAGCAACGCTGGAATCCCAAAGAAGACGCCGCGGTAACGCGTATGCATGAAGGGGTTTTAGCAGGTTGGTCGTTTTGAGGTCACAAAGCGCACGGCTTTGGAGAGGTTGTTTTCCCCCATCTCGGCTTGAATGTCGGTGGTGGATTTGTGTTGGGGCCTGGCCGGGCGACCCAGCCAT
>CAINDV010000994.1 GCA_903847485.1 uncultured Verrucomicrobiota bacterium | reverse complement strand
GACGCGGCTTTGGACTGGCTGAAATACCCTTCGCCGAAGTTGGTGCCACCCGAGGACCGGCTGGTCCTGGGGGGCGGTCACATCTGAAACCTGGGGCTGCCGGCACCCCAAAAACGCCGGTCTACTTCGGAATTCGGGTTCAGCTTTCAGCTTTCTGCTTTGGCCTCCCTCTGCTACGCTGCGTCCCCATGAGAATGCGGTTACTAAGCTGGTTGCTGGTGCTGGCGGCCGGGCCGCTGGCAGCGGCGGAATTGAAATTTGATTTTGGCCGGATGCCGTTGGACCAGCCGCCGCCGGGCTTTCGGAGCTTGGTAAGCGGCGAGGGCAAGCCCGGCGATTGGAAGGTCATCCTCGCGGATTTCCCACCGATGATCGCGCCCATCAGCTCGAATGCGCCGAACATTTCCCAGCGCGCCGTGCTAGCGCAACTGGCGCAAGACCCCACCGACGAGCACGCGCCGATGCTGGTCTGCGACGGCGAGACGTTCACTGATTTCAAGGTGACGACGCGCTTCAAGACGGTCAGTGGCCAGGCAGAGCGCATGGCGGGACTGGCGTTTCGCATGCAGGACGAGAAGAACTTTTATTACATCCGTGCCAATTCGCTGAGCAACAACGTGCGGTTCTTCAAGCTGGTCAACGGAGTCCGCAGCGTACCCATTGGCCGCGACGTGCCGGTACCGGCCGGGGTGTGGCACGAGTTGACCATCGAGTGCCGGGGCAACCAGATCCAGGCCTGGCTGGACGGGAAGGAAGTGATCCCACCGTTGACTGATACCAGTTTCATGCGGGGCAAACTCGCGTTCTGGACCAAGTCGGACTCGGTGAGTTACTTCGTGGACACGGTCGTTACCTACACGCCGCTGGTGCCGCCCGCCCAGGCGCTGGTACGCGCCACGCTCAAGGAGTATCCGAAGTTGCTCGGTCTGAAGGTGTACGCGGTGACTGGCACGCCGCGGGAAGTTCGGGTGATCGCGGCGGGCGACGAGCAGGAAATCGGTCAGCCCGGGGGCCGCTCGGAGCAGGACGTGCTGGATACCGGCAACATTTATTACGGCAAGGGTAAGGGCACGGCTGCGGTGCTGATGCCGCTGCGCGACCGCAACGGCGAGATCATCGCGGTGGCGCGCGTCGTTTTGAAACCGGTCTTTGGCCAGACGGAGCAAAATGCGCTGAACCGCGCGCGGCCGATTGTGCAGGAGATGCAGGCCAAGGTGCAAAACACCACGGACCTGTTCGAGTAAAGCGGCGGCTAGAAATGCACGCCCACGGTGGAGCGGATCTGCAACTGGTTGGGTTCGACGCCGGCCGCCGGTTGACTGTTGAAGAGGTTCATCACGGTGAAGTTCAGCGACAGGTTGTTCAGCAGGGCAAAGCTCAGGGTGGCTTCCAGGCGCAGGCGGTAGTTGCCGAATTCCAAGGACTGGGGCAGGTAGGCGAGCGATTCCTTGAACGTGACGCGGTCGGCGATCTGCCAGGTCGCATTCTCAGCAAACCGCAGATAGACGTTCTGACTGGTGACGCCGCTGGTCAAGTTCTGGACCAGATACTGACTGCCGACCTCGGTATCAATGACGAGCCGGCGGCTTTTGAGAAGATGGTAGCCAAAGCCCGGACCGACTTCCCATTGAAGGTCAATCTTGCGCACTTGATCAAAGCCCGCTGTGCCGAGGTTATAGGCAAAGATCTGCTCGGTCAGATCGAGATCGGTCTTCATGCTGCCCCACATCTGATTGGCGCTCACGACCTGGTTGGCCTCGCCGTAGTTGACGGTGTAACTAAGGATGTCGCGGAAAAATTTCTTCGGATTGGTACGATAGGGTTGCTCGTAGGTCAGGGTCGCGGTGCCGTAATAGTTCTGCTGCACCGTGGTGCCGTAGATGAAGGAAGTCCCGACGTTCACGTCGGCCTTCCAGCGCTTCGATCCCTTGGTCGCCTGCGGCGTGGCGGCGGGCGACGTGACCAGGGCGGTGGCTGGCACAGCCGGCGGCGGCGTGGCGGGCGGCGCGACCTCCGGAGGCTCCCGGCTGACGACGGCCGCGAGCGGGATTTTCAACTCGCCCGCCCAGACGTTAGAGAGAACGAGCGTATTCGTGGTCTGCGAGAGGAGCACGCCAGCGATGCGGTCGCCGTTCTGAAGATGGAGCACCACGGACTGCGCACCCGCCCGGACGCTCATTCCCACGAACGCCGTCAGCAACAGGCATAGTACTACGCAGCGCGGACGGTCAAGGATTGGCCGGGGGAGCGTTGGTAGGTGGAATCTCATCGGGGGATTCGACCGGCGGTGCCGGAGGCAGGTCTTCAGCGGATTCGAGACGGCCGCCTCCCACCACGGACACGGCACCGTTGTCACCCACCGCCAGCCCGGGACGATTGGTGGTGATGCCGTAAGTCTGACGCACCCGCACGACGCCATCGGGAGTGACCAGGCAGTAGAGGAAACTCCGGGCGCCGGTCTGGAAAAGCACATGCAAGTCGCTGTGTTTGTCCACCTGACCTTCCGGTCGGCCAAAGGACACCATGGGTCCCAGCGCCATCACGCCGAAGGACTTCACGCCCTCGGCATCCGTTACCCGCGCATAGAGCCGGACCTGCTTCAGGTAATTGGCCTGCTGCAAAATGTATTTGCGCACCTCCGGCAGGCCGTTGGTCCGGGGCACGCCAAACTCTTGTTCCCACAACCTGGCCCCGCCGATCAGGTCGAAGCTCCGCGGCGGGCTGGTCACTTCCCGGTCCCAATTCGCGATGCGCAACGTGGCCCGTGCCTGATAGCGACCGGGCTTGGCCAGCCGGAAATACGGCTCCAGATTCACCCGCTTGGTGGCGACCTTGGAAGACTCCAGATCAAACGGCAACACCACCGGCACATCGCCGAGTTTCTCCACCACGTAGCCGTCCTTGGCCTCGACGAAAAACGTCAGCCAGTTGGACTCCGCGCCCAGATGCAAGGTTTGCCCCGAGCGATTGGCGATCTTGACCGCCGCCAGGATCGCCTCGCCGGGGAGAAACTGGTCCTGCTCAAAGACGACGCTCACCGACACCTGCGCCGGGGCCACGTGCGCCAGGACGATTAACAGTGGAATAATAAGCGATGTGATTTTCCTCATACCAGCACTCTAAACCGCCGGTTCCAGACCGCCAAGGGCAAAAGCCGCAGCGGTAAATTAAGGTGGGGAAAGGACGGAGGGGGACGGAGGGGTATTCAGCGCGGCTGGCGGAAGGTCAGTGCAGAGAAGTCAGCCGGGCGCGCACCCGTTGCGCGATCAACTCCGGTGCCAGGCTGCTCAGACAGGTGAACGCCGGCGAGACGTGACACACGTCTTTCATGCACGGCATGCAGGCGAGCGAACGGTTCTGCACGGTGTGCTCGATTTGTCCATACGGTCCGGTGCGGTGCGGATCAGTCGGGCCAAACACCGCCACCACCGGCCGGCCTAGCGCCGCCGCCACATGCATGGGACCGGTATCGTTGGCCACCACCAGTCGGCAAAGCCGGAGCCACTCCACCATTTCCGGCAACGTGGTCTGGCCGGCCAGGTCCAGGCAACGCCGCGGCTCCGTGCGGGCGATGGCGCGTCCCGCTTCCCGGTCCTCCGCGCCGCCGAGCACGACGAAACGCAGCGTCGGCTCGCGGGCCGCGAGTTGCCGCACCAACGCGGTGAAATGCTCCACGGGCCAGCGTTTGTTGGCCCACCGCGCGCCTGGCAGGAGCGCAAACCAGTCCGCGTTTCCGGCTCCGCCCCGGGTGCGCACCGCCCGGGCCACGGCGGGGCGTTCCGGCAACCAGGTGAAATCCGCATTTACCGGCACGCCCAGCTTGGGCAGTAGACTCAAATACCAGTCCACCGCGTGGGTGCCATAGCTTGCCCGCGTCGCCGTCAGATCGTAGAAACCTCGCGCTCCTTCCCGCACCTCGTCCAAGCCGGCCAGCAAGCCACCGTTCGCCAGCCAGCCGAACGCACCACTGCGCGCCAGACATTGGAGGTCAATCACCCAGTCGAACCGTTGCGCCCGCATCCAGCGGATGCTGCGGAGCATTTCCGGCCAGTGCCGCGGCGCGGCCCAGCGTCGGCGCTCGAACAGCACCACACCCGCCAGGTCGGGATCGTCCTGCAATAGCGCCCGGAGCCGGGAATCCAGCCACCAGTAGATTTCGCTGGCGGGGGAGATGACGTTTGAGCAGCCGCAGCACGGGCAGCGCCTGCACGACGTCGCCCAGGGAACTGGGTTTGAGAAGGAGAATCTTCAAAGCACCCCTGCGGCGCCGCACCGGCCCGGTTCAACGGCCGACGGCGAGGCGATCTGCAAGGCGCTCCGGCAGGCCGGCGGCCCGAATCTTCTTCTGTGCGGCGGCAATGTCGTAATCCAGCCGGCGCAGTTCAATCGAGCCTTCCTGGGGATCGTAAACGACGTAGGCCGCCTTGGGATTGCCGTCGCGCGGCTGGCCGACGGCACCCACGTTCACGAAATACTTCTTGCCCGACTCCACCTTGAACTTGGAATAAGTGCCGCCGCGTACCTGCGAGTCGCGCACAAACGCGACGGGCACATGGGTGTGGCCGAAGAAACACACCGGCGTGTTTTGGTAGGTCATGCTGGCCGCGCCCGCCAGCTTGTCGAACACGTAGCCCCAGCGCTGCGGCGCGTCGAGCGTGGCATGGACAATCGTGAAACCTTGCACTAGCCGCGTGTAACGCAGGTCGCACAGCCAGGTCTTGTCCGCCGCCGAGAGCTGGGCACGCGTCCATTCCACCGCCGCCGCCGCATAGGGATTGAACCCCTCCAGCGCCTCCTTGGTGGAGCAGTATTCGTCGTGATTGCCCTTCACGCAGGGCATGTTCATGTCGCGGACAATGTCCAGGCACTCGCACGGGTTGGCATTATAGCCGACGACATCGCCCAGGCAGACGTAGTGGGTGCAGCCCTGTGTCTTGGTGTCCTCGAGGACCACCTTGAACGCTTCCAGGTTGCCGTGAATATCGGCTATGATCGCAAACTTCATTGTTGGCTAACTTACTATTTCAAATCCACGAAATCCACCGCGCGCCGGCTCCCAGGTCACCACTTCATCACGGATGATGCATCCCAGACCGGAGTCCCGAACCGCTTGCCGGAACGGCTCCAACTCCGCCGGTTCCCCTTCGGCGACCAGCTCCACCCGGCCATCAGCCAAGTTCCTTACCGTGCCGGTCACGTCGTAACCCATGGCAGCCGACTTCGCGTTGTAGCGAAAGCCGACCCCCTGCACCCGGCCGGAATACAAAATCATCATGCGGCGGCGGCTCATTGGAAAAGTCCTGCGCCACCGGCGGCCCGCCGAAATTCCCCAAACCCGGCGCGGTGCGCACATGACGCGACAGCATGAAGCCACAATCCGCCGGTCTCGCGCAATGATTTTGTGCGGGGCGAACGCAGAAAGTCCGCTGAAAGTCTGCTTGAAATAGACCGACGCTTTGGCGCAAGTTGGGCCGCGCTCGAAACTGTTCCCTGAATCAAATCTATGCCGTTCATCCACGAGAACTTTTTGCTCGGCACCCAGGCCGCCCGCGATCTTTACCACGGTTTCGCGGCTAACGAGCCCATCCTCGATTATCATTGCCACCTACTGCCGAAAGACGTGGCGGAAAACCGCCAGTTCAAGAACCTCTTCGAGATCTGGCTGGAGGGCGATCACTACAAGTGGCGCGCGATGCGGTCCAACGGCGTGCCGGAACGCTTCGTCACCGGTGACGCGCCGCCGTTCGAGAAGTTCCTCGCCTGGGCGAAGACCGTGCCCCAGACGCTCCGCAATCCGCTTTACCACTGGACGCACCTGGAGCTGAAGCGCTACTTCGGCATTGATGAATTGCTCAACGAGCAGACGGCGCGCGACGTTTGGGACCGCGCCAATGCGCTACTCGCCACGCCGGAGTTCACCACCCAGGGCATCATGCGGCGTTGTCAGGTCAAGGCCGTCTGCACCACCGACGATCCGGCGGACGACCTCGCCTTCCACAAACAGCATGCGGCGTCCGGTTGCGGCTCGAAGATGTATCCCACTTTCCGCCCGGACAAGGCGCTCACGGTGCATCAACCCGCCGGCTTCAACGCGTGGATCGCCAAGCTGGAGCAGGCGAGCAACGTCAGCATCGGCAAGCTTGCGGACTTCGTCGCCGCGCTCAAGCAGCGGCACGACTTCTTCCACTCGCTCGGCGGCCGGCTTTCAGATCACGGGCTGGAGCGCTGTTTCGCCGACTTTTGCACTGACGCCGAGGCCGATCGCATCTTCGCCAAGGCTCGCGCCGGCACGGCGGCGACGCCGACGGAGCACGGGCAGTTCGCCACTTACATGATGCTGCACTTCGGGCGGTTCGACGCGGAGAAGGGCTGGACGAAGCAGCTTCACCTCGGCGCGTTGCGCAACAACAACACCCGCCTGCACATCGCGCTCGGGCCGGACACCGGCTTCGATTCCATCGGCGACTTCCCGCAGGCGCAGGCGCTGTCGGCTTACCTGGACCGGTTGGATCAGGAAAACGCCCTACCGAAGACGATCCTCTACAACCTGAATCCCGCCGACAACTACGCCTTCGCGACGATGATCGGCAACTTCCAGGACGGCACCATCCCCGGCAAAGTCCAGTATGGCTCCGGTTGGTGGTTCCTGGACCAGAAGGAGGCGATGGAATGGCAGATCAACGCGCTCTCCAGCCTCGGCCTGCTCTCGCGCTTCATCGGGATGCTGACGGACTCGCGCTCCTTCATGTCGTATTCGCGCCACGAGTATTTCCGGCGCACGCTCTGCAATCTGCTGGGCGGCGACATCGAAAGCGGCTCGCTTCCGAACGACCTCGAAGCCGTCGGCGGCATGGTGCGCAATATCTGCTTCGCGAACGCGAAGAACTACTTCGGTCTGGCGCTGGCGTGAATCCGTCGGCCAGGCACCGGTGGAAATAATCGCATTCCCTTTCCGCGCCGACGGCCTAACTTGCCCCCGTGAACACGCCCAACTCGATCACGCGTCGCGAGGCCCTTAGTCGCCTGAGCTTCGGTGCCCTGCTCGCCTGCGGACTCTGGCCCGGTGCGCTTCGCGCCGACAATGAGCGTGGCGGCCGCAAGTTCCGGTTCATCGTCATCAACGACACGCACTGCCTCAGCCCGGAGTGCGTCCCGTATCTACGAGGCGTGGTAGCCGAGATGAAGAAGCTGCGCCCCGCGTTCTGCCTGCACGCCGGCGACCTGACCAATGAGGCTCAACTCCACTACATGGAGGCGGTTCGAGACACGTTCGGGAAGCTAGGGGTGCCGACCTACACCGTGCCCGGCAACCACGATTACGTCTCCAACACAGATCGCCGCACGTACGACGCCACCTTTCCCAATCTCCTCAATTACTACTTTACTTGGAACGGTTGGCAGTTCATCGCTCTCGACACCACCGATGGCCAGCGTTATCGAGACACGCGTATCCAACCCGCCACGCTCGCCTGGCTGGACGACCATCTCCCCTGCCTGAACCCACGCCAGCCGACGGTGGCGTTCACCCATTTCCCGCTCGGTGAAGGCGTGCCCATGCGGCCGCTCAACGCCGACGATCTGCTGACCCGTTTCCGGGATTTCAACTTACAGGCGGTCTATTGCGGCCACCATCACGGGCTGACCGAGCATCGGTTCCAGCAAGCGGACGTGACCACCAACCGCTGCTGCGCCCTCAAGCGGGCAAACCACGACGGCACCAAGGAAAAGGGCTTCTTCCTCTGCACCGCCGGCGCGGGCCGAGTTCAGCGCCAGTTCGTGGAACATCAGCCAGCCTGAGCCAGTCGGCCGGTCGGGGGTAGAACTTCGGACTGACAACCGCTCCCGCCCCGACTAACTTCCTGCCATGACTTTACTGCAACGTGCCATTGATGACTCCGTGACCATCACGCGGGGACTGTCCGTTCTGGAAGCCCCGCTGCAACGCGCTGCCGACCTCGTTCTGCGGGGCCTGACCAGCGGCCACAAACTCCTCATTTGTGGCAACGGCGGCAGCGCCTCCGACGCCACCCACATGGCGACAGAATTCCTCTGCCGCTTTCTCGAAGACCGCCGCCCTTACCCGGCCATTTCCCTGACCGCCAACGGCGAGTTTATGACAGCCGTCGGCAACGACTACGCTTTCGAAGAAGTCTTTGCCCGGCAGGTTTGGGGGCTGGGTGTAAAGGGAGACCTGCTGATCGCCTTTACCACCAGCGGCAAGTCCCGCAACGTGCTCCGCGCCCTTGAAGAAGCGAGGCGGCAGGAGTTGGAAAGCATCTGCTTTCTCGGCCGCGACGGCGGTTACACCCGTGACGTGGCCACATTGGACCTGATCGTGCCCGGCACGTCCACCGCCCGCATTCAGGAAGCCCACAAACTGCTGTTCCACGTCCTCTGCGAACTCGTGGAGCAGCAACTGCCAAAGCAGTAGGCGGGTGGGCAATCCGAAAGCCAGAGGCAAGCCAGCCACCACGCGCAAGCTGCGGTCGCCACTTCAGATTGCGAAATGCGGCTCTCTCAGACGGTCGGATTAGGAACTCAGGAACTCAGGAAGAAGAGTCTTAGAGCGTGTATGCAAATGCCTGTCGTGGTAGGGCGAGGCTCCTGCCGAGCCTCAACGGCAGCGGCAATGATCCTCCGAACGGCTCGGCAGGAG
>CAINDV010000993.1 GCA_903847485.1 uncultured Verrucomicrobiota bacterium | reverse complement strand
GGCTGGGCAGGCAACAGATAGTGGTTTCATCCCAGCCCATTTCACTCGAAAACACGGGATGGGTCTAGCAAAAAGTGCGAGCCCTGTGGTTAGGGCCCACTCCCGATGCATATGAAAATGCCGTGGTAGCGGAATACCCGCACCGAAAGTAGCCGGCTGGAGTAACCGGTCGCCCCGGAAAGGCGGGCAGCCATCATCCGCATGGCAAGGTCAGTAGGCAGATGACCCGGGGGATTTGGCACCACCTACCACAGGAACCACAGGAAGATGGCCCTCCTAAAACCAAAGTAGGTGGCTCAGGCGACGGCCAGGGGCGGCGGCGGATATGGGTCCGGCCGGGGAAAAGAACCTGACTAACGGCCTGCCGCCGGCGCCGTTATCGGCGTTTCTATTCCGAAAGTCATTCTGAATAATTGGATGGTGGCAACGCCTTGAAACACAAAACCCATTGCGTTGCAATGGGTTGTGGAGTTTGGAGCGGGTGATGGGAATCGAACCCACGTGTGAAGCTTGGAAGTCAAGAAGTGGCCGTCCTGGCATTGCGATTCCACGGGTTAAGACACGCATGTCAGCCTGTATTGGCAGGGTTATGAGGCCAATTGTGACGGATGGACAAACTTGCTCAACTTCTAACTTTGCAGGGCAATAGTTTCCCCTAATTGAACCCTAAGCCGAGTTGTGAAATCGGCCTTGCGCTGCGCAATCTGACACGCTGCCGCGCCTATTTCGTTTAATCTCCTGATTGCGTGCGGTCCTTTTGCTCAAAATCTTCGGAGGAGCTAACCCATCACCGACTCACACCCCGGGGCGGAAGGCCCCCCCCCCCCGCCTTCCTGCCACCCTGCCGCACCGTCGGTCCGTGACCTGTGTCACCGCCGTCGGGCTTCCCAACCAGTTAGGCGAGATGTTACACCACGCGCTGCGCTTTCCGCCTCTGGCCCACCGACTAGGTAGGCCAGCGCCCGTTCGTCATCCTCGATCATCCATGCGACAGTTTACGCCGGTCCGGATGGTTCGCTTGCTTCAGGACTTCTCGACAGCGCATGTTGTCATGCTTCTACCGCTGGTGACATCACGCCTTCCCCTTCCTGTAAATCCGCCGTAGAAGAACGTTCACCGTCTGCGGGTGCCAGGCGCCACCCCGTGCCGTCTTGACGCCACGCTTGTTCATTTCCTCCATGATCGCTCGGACTGTGACTTTGCCGGCCTTCCGTATTTCCGCGATGACGGGTTTGAGTTCCCGTGTCTGGGCCTTCGCTTTCGCCGCGTTCTTACGGGCCAGGATCGCGCCATGCCGGCCAAGTTTCACCCCACGCGCTTTCGCCCGTTCCAGCCCGTCCCTGGTGCGGGAACTAATCAGGCTGCGCTCGTGCTCGCTCATCGCCGCGTGAACGTGAAGCATGAACTGGTCTGCGTTCGGAAACTCCACGGCGCAGAACTTGACGCCTCGCTCCATCAATCCCGAGATGAAATGCACGTTGCGGGCCAGCCGGTCCAACTTGGCAATGACCAGCGTGGCCCGTGCCTTCTTGCACAGCTTTAGTGCTTCTTCAAGCTCGGGGCGATTGGCCGTGTGAGCCCTCTTTCCGGTTTCAACCTCGGTAAACTCTGCCAAGAGTTCCCACTCCCCACCATTCAAGTAGTCCAAGACAGCCTTCTTCTGAGCTTCCAATCCCAACCCGGATTGGCCCTGTTGCTGAGTTGAAACGCGATAGTAGGCCACGTATTTACCTTTGTTATCAGTGTTTTCTCTCATGTTGGCGGCTCTTGCTGTCATATACAGATGACCGTATGTATATGACAACACAGGAGGCAAGTCAACCGAAAAGCCCGTTCTGCCCACACGGTCGGGCCTATCGGTGGTGCCATTCGGCGCCCGGCTGGCGGCTGCGGCATATCTGGCAGTGCTACTTTCTCCTTGGGGTGCGGGTATCTGGCCTCGCGGGCTGGTGACTTGGCACGCTGTCCCGCGCTGGGGAACCTCACCCCCAGCTTCCCCGCCCGTGTTTACTGGGGAACTTCCCGCGGCCGAACCCATCCCGCCGGGCTATTCCTTGAATCGCCTGCGCAGCGCGTCATTTGGGGAGAGCATGATGACAGGGAGGCAGCAGGCGCGGCACCGTTCATGGTGTGCCAATTCTCCGCCATAGTTGGCGCACAGCCTCCACGTCCTGCCGGTTGTATTCGAGGCACGCGGCGCGGTCCTTGGCCCACCAGTCCCCAAACGTTGCGCCCGTGACGCTGGAGTCTTTCACGGAGATCCCGAGCGCGGCGCACAGATGAGCGAGCTTGCGGAAATCTGCTTGCCGGTTCCCGACTTGAAAGCGTGTCATGGTGTCCAACCAATGCCTGGGCGCGAACTGGTACAAGTCGGCCAGCAGGTTCGCCGGCACGGTCACACCACACACCCAACTCCGGGTCACGAGCATGGTGCTGTCGAACCGCAGGTTGTGCCCCACCATCCTCGCCTCCACGTCATAGCCCCGCGGGGCGACAACTTGCCAGAACTGCGCCAGCATCTCCGCCTCGTCCTCGCTGTGGATATGCTGGACGGCGCCATCGTCCAGGGCGTAGCCGATTAACGCCACGCGAGCTTGGAGAGGGTCCAGGGCGGCATCGTCGCCACGCTCCCAGGCTTGCAGCGCCTCGGCGATCTTGGCCTTGATCTTGGTTTCGTCCTTCAGATTGCCCAGCTTCACGTCGGCCTCGCTGGGGCGCAGGAATTGGCGCTCTGCCACCGGCAGGGCCACGGTTTCAATGTCGAGGTAACAGGTCATGCTGTTGGGGTGATTGGGCCGGCCCCGCTCCCGTCGTGTTGCGCGTCCAGGACTTGCGGGCTGCGTGCCACGGGGGCGGCAATGGGTTGAGGTTCGTTCAAAACGGAACGTCATCGTCACCGGGAGCAATGGCTTGTTCCGCAGCTTGCGCGGCGGGCCTGGCTGTGGCGGCAGGTGCCGGAGCCGCCTTGGGCGCCCGGGCGGCGCGGGCTTTGTATTCCGCGCTCTCCATGATGACCTTGGCCACCCATTCCGGCAGGCCGGCCGGCTGGGTGAAGTTCTCGCCCGCTTCCTCAAAGGAGAAGAACAGGAGCGCGTTCTCCGGCTTGGGTTTCGGCGTGCCCTTGGGCAGGGCCATGATCGCCGCCGCGTTGGCAAAGGTCTTCGCGCCGTCCCGGCTGCAAGGTCTTTTCATATGGTGGTGGTTTTGGTGAGGAGGCGGAAGGGGAAGGCGGGGTGACGGGCCGACTGTTCGAAGAGGACGGGCCAGCTCAGATGCCCGACGCGTTGTGCCCGCAGCGCGATGAGCGTCGCCCGCAGC
>CAINDV010000992.1 GCA_903847485.1 uncultured Verrucomicrobiota bacterium | reverse complement strand
TGGAGATGGCCTTCTCCCGCGGTCTGTTCACCGGTTGGCTCGGCGGCGTGAACAACCAGGCGCTGGTTCACGCCCGCTTCGGCAAGAAACGCGGCGTCTTCCTCGGCGAAGTCACTCGCGTCGAGGATCGCCAGGTCGCGCTGAAGCTCCAGGCTCCGCTCAAGCCAGGCGACGGCCTCGTCTTCGACGCTGGCAAACCAGATCAGGAAGAGCAAGGCGGACGGGTGTATCACGTCAATGCGCGCGGCGGCGAAACCTGGCTGAGTTTCGGCGAAGGCGCGGTGGATTTCCGGCGCGTTCACCCCGGCGACAAAGTCTGGAAAACCAGCGATCCTGAATTGGAACGTCGCGTCCGGCAGAGTTTTGCCGGAGAACAACCGCACTTTCTCCGCCCGGTCAACATGACGGTCAGCGGCGCGACGGGCCAGCCTCTGAGCCTCGTGCTTCGCGACGAGCAAGGCCACGAAGTGCGCCTGGACTCCGCAATTCCGCTGGCCACCGCCGAGAAACAACCGCTCACCACCGCACGCCTCAGCGAACAACTCGGCCGCCTCGGCGGCTCGCCATTCCGGTTGGGTGAACTGGAGAATAAGCTTCCCGCCGACGTGATGCTACCAGTGAGCGAACTAAACCGCCTTCGCCGTGAAGCCGTCGCCAAGCTGGAGAGCCTCCGCACGGAACCACCGCGCTGGCGGCTGGCCCCGCCGACCGAGGGCCAACCCGCAGATTCAGCGACGACCGCAGATGAAAAAAACTCTTCTCCCCAATCCGTGGCCGTCTCCGAATCCGCGGGGAATCCGCCTTCAGCGCCGCAGTTGATCTCTCTTGTCCGCAACCTGCCGCAGCTAGAAGCTGCGCTGCGCTGCGGAGTGAGAGCCATCTACTGCGAGTTCGAAGATCCCAAGAAATACCGCGAGGCTGTTCGCCAATTCCGCGCTTGCCAGCTCGCCGGCCAAGGCTGCGGCGAAACCGCGCCGCCGGAAACTGCGCGGCAGCCGTGGGAAATTTTCGTAGCGCCGCCGCGCATCTTCAAGACCGGCGAAGACTGGATTCTGGAGCAAGTCCGGTCCAGCCAGGCCGACGGCTGTCTCGCGCGAAACTACGACCACCTGGCGCGCTTCGCCGACACCCGGCGCGTCGGCGACTACACGCTGAACGTCGCCAATCACCTGACCGCCGATTACTTCCTGAACCGCTTCGGCCTGGAGCGCGTCACCGCGTCCTACGACCTCAACCTCCAGCAACTCGAAGCACTCTTGCAAGCCACGCCCGCCGGCCGAGTCGAAGTCACGCTGCACCAGCACATGCCCATGTTTCACATGGAGCACTGCGTCTTCTGCGCGTTTCTGACTAAGGGCACCGACTACACCAATTGCGGCCGGCCCTGCGATCATCACGAGCTCCGACTCCGCGACCGCGTTGGCGCACAGCATCCGATCAAGGCCGACGCCGGCTGCCGCAATACTGTCTTCAACTCGCAGGCGCAGACCGGTGCCGAACACGCCGGACGGTTGATCGCGCTGGGCGTGCGCCACTTCCGGTTGGAGTTTCTGGATGAAGCGCCGGAGCAAGTCACCCGCACCATCGCCCGGTATCGCCAGCTTTTGCGCGGCGAAATCACCGGCGCGGCGCTGTGGAAAGAACTTCGCCTGCAAAACCAGCTTGGCGTGACGCGCGGCCAAATGATGAAAGAAGACCGTCAAACCGCCGCCGCCGCCGTCCAACTCGCCCGTCAGTGGTGAGGCCCCAATCCTTAGCGAAGCGGTAGGGCGACGCTCCTGCGGAGCCGGGGGAAAGGCTCGGCAGGAGCATCGCCCTACCCGATTTGGTTGCGGCGTGTGGCAGCGACGCCTCCCTCTGCGATCCGCGCCACCCAAAAACAGGAGGCGGTCGCTTTGGCGCCCGCCCTCGCTACCAGAGACCTCCGGCCTATTGTTGGCCCTCCGGCGCGCCTTTGGGCGCTTCCGGCGGACGATTGCCCGCTCCCCGGTCGCCGGGTTGGTGCGGCATGAGTTCGTCCGGCGTCAATTGTCCGTCACCGTTTTTATCCAGTGCCTTGACCGTCTCGATCGCCTGGCGCATCTCGGTGGCATCAACCACGCCGTCGTGATTGGCGTCGAGGGCGCCGATCAACGGCGGCACGGATCGCTGCGGCTGCGGCTGCCTGTCAGCCAGCGGTCTGCCCGCGTTTCCGCCCGCTTGACCGGGAGGCTGGCCGAAGCCCTCCGGACGGTTGCCGTGCTGGCCTTGACCGCCCGCCCACGGCGGACGATTGCCCATCTGCGAACCGCCCGCCTGACCAGGAGGCTGGCCGAAGCCCTCCGGACGGTTGCCGCGCTGGCCTTGACCGCCCGCCCACGGCGGACGATTGCCCATTTGCGAACCGCCCGTCTGACCGGGAGGCTGGCCGAAGCCCTCCGGACGGTTACCGTGCTGGCCCTGGCCGCCCGCCCACGGCGGACGATTGCCCATCTGTGAACCGCCCGTCTGACCGGGAGGCTGGCCGAAGCCCTCCGGACGGTTACCGTGCTGGCCTTGACCGCCCGCCCACGGCGGACGATTACCCATCCGCCGCCCGCCCGCCTGACTAGGAGGCTGGCCGAAGCCCTCCGGGCGGTTGCCGCGCTGGCCCTGACCGCCCATACGCTGCTGACGATTGCCCATTTGCGAACCACCCAATCCGCCGTCGCGTCCGCCAGGTGGCTGCCCGAACGACTCTTCCAGGCTCAATTGGCGGTCGCCGTTCCTGTCCAGCGCCTTGAGCGCCTCGGGCGCGCGGCCTATCTCGGTGGCATCAATCACCCCGTCGTGATTGGCATCCAGCGCCGCAAACAAAGGCGGTACCGAAGGTTGTCCTCCGGGACCGCCGCGTCCGGGCGGCCCTCCCGGCCCGCCTCGGTTGCCGGCTCCGGGGCCAGGTTGAGCGGCCAGGGTTAAAGCCGACGCTCCGAGCGCCAGCGCGATCCGTATTTGATTTGTCAGTTTCATGATTCAGTACCTTTCGTTTGTTGTTATTTGTTTCAGTTCGAGTCCAGCGCATCGTGCGCCGTCTCTGATACCAATGGACGCCGGCTATGTTAAGCGGGTGTTTCGACTGGGGAAGAGAATTGTTAAATCTACGTTAAAGTTGCGGCAACTTTCGCTGGAGCGCATAAACTCCGCTCGTTCGTTGCACCACCATGAAGCCTGTCTCAACTCAACCATCCGCCGCCGCGCCACGCGCCACGCCGGCTGCCCAACGCGTGCTGATCATTGATGACGACCGCGAACTGTGCTGGCTCATCCGCGAATACCTGACGCCGCTCGGTTACGAAATCGCCGCCGCGCACACCGGTCCCGACGGCCTGGCGCAGGCACTGGCGGGCGGGTTTGGCGCGGTGATTCTCGACGTGATGCTGCCCGGCATGGAAGGCTTCGAGGTGCTCAAGCGGCTGCGCCAAAGCTCGGATGTGCCGGTGCTCATGCTTACCGCGCGAGGCGAGGAGACGGATCGCGTCGTCGGCCTGGAGTTTGGCGCGGACGACTATCTGCCGAAGACTTTCTCCACCCGCGAACTGCTCGCCCGGCTCCGCGCCGTCATGCGCCGCAGCCAGCGCCAGGCCGCCGCGCCCGCCACTGAGCCGGCGGACGCGCCTATCGTCGTCGGCCCGCTCCGCCTCGACCCGAACACACGCACCGCCACGTTGGGCGAGCAACCGCTGGAGCTGACCGCGCTTGAATGGGATTTGCTCGCGTGCCTGGCCCGGGGCCGGGGGCGCGTCAAGAGCCGCGAGCAATTGCTGGAGTCCGTCTGCGAGCGCAACTACGACGTCTTCGACCGTTCGATTGACGTTCACATCTGGTCCCTGCGCAAGAAGCTGGGCGACGATCCGAAGAACCCGCGCTTTATCCGCACGGTGCGGGCCGTCGGCTACCTGCTCATCAACCCGGAGGCCCCATGAACTGCCGGTTCCCACTTTACGCGAAAATTCTGCTGTGGTTTTTCCTGAACCTGCTCCTGCTGGCGGTGGCGTTCGGCGTGTTTCTCTCGGTGCAATTCCACTTCGGCCTGGATTCGCTGCTGGCCGGCCGCGCCGGCGATCGCCTCCGCGCCGTCAGCGAAGTCATCACGCGGGAGTTGCACCAGCGGCCCCGCGCCGAGTGGGACGACGTGCTATCGCGCTTCAGCGAAGCCTATGGCATCCGCTTCGTCCTGTTTCGCCCGGACAGTTTGCAAATGGCCGGTGAAACGCTGGCGCTTCCGCCCGAAGTGCGCGCCCGGCTGGCCGAACTGGTGCCGCGGGACCGTCTGCCGGGCACCCCGGGCTTGCGACCCCTGCCGGGCCTGGGCAATCCGCCCGCCGCTGGCCCGCCGGGCGCGTGGCGGGACCGCCGCCCCGACAATCGCCAGCGCCTGCCGGCCGCGGCGGCGCAGGCAGGCGATCCGGCGGACGGGAACCCGCCGCCGCCGCTGGCCCGGCTCCCCAGACCCGAGCCGCGCACGGTGGTCCACACGTTCGGCCCCAATCGCTATTGGGTGATCATCCGCACCTTCGTCCCCGAGGCCAACCGCCTGCCCCAGCCCACGGCGTTGCTGGCCGTCTCCGAAACTCTAAGCGCCGGCGGGCTGTTCTTCGATCCGTTGCCGTGGGTGCTGGCGGGCTGCGGAGTGATCCTGTTCTCGGTGCTGTTCTGGATTCCGCTGGTGCGCGGCATCACCCGCCGGGTCGCCCAGATAACACGCGCCACCGCGCGGATTGCCGAGGGCCGTTTCGACGTTCGCGTGGACGCCGGCCGCAGCGACGAACTGGGCCTGTTGGGCACCGGCATCAATCGCATGGCCGGCCGCATCGAAAGCCTCGTCAGCGGGCAGAAGCGGTTTCTCGGCGACATCGCGCACGAACTGTGTTCCCCGCTGGCCCGGCTCCGCGTGGCGCTCGGAATTCTGGAGGAACGCGCCGACCCGGCCAGCCGGACCTACGTCACCATCGCCAGCGACAAGGCCGCGCAAATGGCCTCGCTGGTGAACGAGTTGCTGTCCTTCTCCAAGGCCGCCCTCGGCACCGCGCCCATCAACTTTCTGCCCGTCAACGTCCGCGCCGTAGCCGCCCATGCGCTCCAGCGGGAAACCGCCGAGGACGTGACGCTCCGCAACGAAGTGCCGGAGTCGGTGGCGGTGCTCGCCGAGCCGGAGTTGCTCACCCGCGCCTTGGCCAATCTCCTCCGCAACGCCGTGCGCTATGCGGGTCAGGCCGGCCCGATCACCGTGACCGCCGTCCCGTCCGGTGGCGAAGTGGAAATCATTGTTTCCGACCACGGGCCAGGCATTCCCGAAGCCGATCTGGTCAAAGTGTTTGATCCCTTCTACCGCCTGGACACGTCGCGTGATCGCACCACGGGCGGGGCCGGACTGGGGCTGGCGATTGTGCGGACCTGTGTCGAATCCTGCGGCGGCACCGTGTCGGCGCGCAACCGCCAGCCGGCGGGCCTGGACGTGGTGATCCGCCTGCCCCTGGCTCCGCCGGCCGGGCCGGAGCTATGACCCGCACCCGTCGCAATCCGCTTCGGCGTTCGAACTCAAACGAAAAAGAGCAGTTGCCCAACCACAAAGAGCGCAAGGAAAGGCACTGGGGAATAAGTAGAGTAGGCGGAGCCGACGGGTTGAGAGGCGCAAGGCCAATGACCGTCTGACTCCGCCCCTCATCAAACCGGACAGGCGGTTTTCCCGCATCCGGCTTTCCGAGAGCCATTCACGCGCATCGCTTCTACGCCCGGGCCCGTTTCCACGCCGCCCACGTGGGCAGCCGATACAGGCCCCAGCGTTCTCGTAGCACTGCCCGTGGCGTCGTCGTCCACAGGTTCCGCGCACACCCGCCCTTGCGCCACAGCCAGCGTTGTACCCGGTTCACCACAAACTGGTTCATCCGGTCAAACACCCGCGTGCTGTGGGCATAATGGAAATACCCGCCCCAGCCTTTCAGCGAACGGTTGAGTTCCGGGATCACCTCGTCCGCCGCACGCCAGAGCGTCCAGTGGTTGAGTTTCTCCCGGACCTTGTCCCGCAGCTTCGTCTGGCTTTGGGGGTGGGGTTCCATGTGCGGATAGCCGCGTCCACTTTTGCCTTGTCGCCAACTGATCCCGAAGCCGAGGAACTTGAAGCCTTCTTGCCGGAGGTCCAGCAGGCGGGTCTTTTCCTCATTCAACTTCAGGCCGTGACGGTCGAGCCAGCGTTGCAACCGTGCCTGCAACTCCTTCCCCTGCCCCGGTTGGGACAGGATCACGAAGTCGGCGGCGTAGCGCACCAGCACCGGGCGCACTTCGCAGCGTTCGTTCACTTGCCAGTCCAACCGGTTCAGATACAGGTTGGCCAAGAGCGGTGAAATCACGCCGCCTTGCGGGGTGCCACGTTGGTTCCCCGTGATGTGGGGTCGGCCCGTGTCCGGGTCCCGTGCCACAATCGGGGCGCGCAGCCACGCCTTGATCAGCGCCAGGATCGCCCCGTCACTGACGCGACGGGCCACCAACCGGAGCAACTCCGCGTGCGGGATGCTGTCGAAGTAGCCGCTCAAATCGGCGTCGATGACTTCGGTGCGTCCGCGGCGCAGGGCCTGGCTGAGGGCGTCCATCGCCTGGTGGGCGTTGCGTTTGGGCCGGAAGGCGTAGCTGTGGGGATGGCTGTCGGCTTCCCAGATCGGCAGCAGCAGCAGCGCCACCGCACTCTGGACGACACGGTCTTTGACCGTCGGAATTCCCAAGGGGCGGAGTTTCCCGTGGCCTTTGTCAATCCACACCCGGAGCACCGGACTGGGCCGATACGTCTTGGTGCGAAGTTCTTTCAGCAGCGAATCCCGCCAGCAGTCCCACGCTTCGTCACTCTGGGTGTAGGCCGAGCAGGTTTGCCCGTCCACGCCCGGAGCGCCGTCGTGGTGTGCCACCGCCGACATGGCTGTTTCCAGCACCTCCCGGCGGAGCAGTTCTCCGTAGAGGCTGTAGCACCGGTAACCCGGCGCAGCCTTGGCTTTGCGGTAAAGCGCGCGTTGCAGCTTCTGGACTTTCGGGGGTGTTGTTATCCGGTCGAAAAGCGTTGCCGCCTCCGTCCGGCCATCAGCCGGTCCCTCGCCGTGTCCACACGCATTGACCCAAGTGCCCCGCCTTCGCTCGCCGCCGGTTTTACTGTCCGGCGGGTCAGCACTACTACGCGGGACTCCGACTACTCCGGCGGCCTGCACTGGCTCGGTGGGGTCGCCACCTCGACCGGCGGGCACCGCTGGAGTTCTCCCGGCTTACCCTGGCCGCCCTTCCTGTCCTGTCGCCCTCGCTGACCCCGCCGAGATTTTGTGCCGCCGGACAACTGTTGGATAGCGGTACATGGCAGCCTTCGCCCATACGGCAGGGGCTCGGCTCTCGGTTCACATTATCGAGGCTCATTCGATGAGGTTCACGGTCGTTGCAACCGGACAGTTCAGACTGGAT
>CAINDV010000991.1 GCA_903847485.1 uncultured Verrucomicrobiota bacterium | reverse complement strand
GGCACCCGGCCTACAACAGCGAGCGCACGCCGCTGTAGGCCCGGTGCCCTCACCGGGCGTTCTTTGACACCGACAACTTGGGGATGCACTGGCGGCGGCGGTTGAGGGAATATCCGCCTTGCTTGAGGGGTGGGCGGCGGCAATACTCACGGCAGCCGCTCCCCGGCCAGGCTATGCATACTGCGTAGCGGCCGATAACTCGGAGCGGTCAGGCGGGATTCCGCCGACATAGAAAAAGATAGAAACAAACAAAAATCCCTTTTCGCGTAACTCGTCTGCTGTCCGTAACGAAACTGGCACTTTCATCCGTAGGACACGGTTCGAGGCACGCCCAACCGGGCGTGCCTGAGAGCGTTTCTTGGAAGGCATGCCAGTGCCTGTTACGGGCGTGAGCAAGTCACGCCTCTATTTTTTGGAGGTCTGGTTTCGGCGGCGGCAGGTAGGAGGAAAGCGTGAGGGCAGGAAGGCCATAGCATGAAAACGAACCATACTAAAAACCAAACCCCGCAGCCGGCACTGTCAAACACTGGTAGGACGACACTCCTGCGGAGCCTCGGAGAACAACGTTCAACGCTGGCTCGGCAGGAGCCTCGCCCTACCGGCCTCTTCGCGGCTTGCGCCATCGCCGGCCGCTGTCTGGCACTGGCGTTAGTGATGGGATTCACTCTCGCGACCCAGGCCCAGGTTCCTGTGATAGTGTCGTTTGTGAGCAACGGCCAGTTGGTCTGTACTAACCTTCAACCCGGTTCGGTGGCCAGCGTGGAATGGTCCGCCTCCGTGACCGGGCCGTGGACAAACTCTTGGGCAGACCTGGCTGTGGTGACGGCGGATTCCAACGGCACGATCCGGGTAAGCGTGCCGATGTTCTACCGCGTACGGGGCTTTTCGGCACCGTCGAACATGGTGTGGATACCGGCGGGGCAGTTTGTGATGGGCAGCCCGGAGAGCGAGGTGGACCGGGAAAGCGATGAAGGTCCGCAGACGCGGGTGACGTTGACGCGGGGATTCTTCATGGGCCGCTACGAAGTGACGCAGGGCGAATACCTATCGGTGATCGGGGACAACCCGAGCTATTTCACCGGGGACACGAACCTCCCGGTGGAGATGGTGGCTTGGTTTGAGGCCACCGACTATTGCGCGCAGTTGACGGTGCGGGAGCGGACAGCCGGGCGGCTGCCGACGGGTTGGGCGTATCGGCTGCCGACGGAGGCGGAGTGGGAATATGCCAGTCGGGCGGGTTCGACGAACTGCTTCAGCTACGGGGACGATCCGGGTTATACGCAGTTGGGTAACTACGCTTGGTATTATGCCAACAGTGGCAACACTCCGCACCCAGTCGGCGGGAAGTCGCCGAACCGTTGGGGCCTCTTCGACCTGAGTGGCAACGTCTGGGAGTGGTGCTCGGATTGGTATGGCGCGTATCTTGGTGGGAACGTGACCGACCCCCTAGGTCCCGTGTCAGGCTCGCCTCGGGTGGTCCGCGGCGGCAGTTGGTACAACTTCGCGTCCCACTGCCGCTCGGCGATCCGCTACTCCATCCACCCGACGTACCGGTACTACATCCTTGGGTTCCGCGTGGTCCTGGCCCCAGGTCAGTGAGCTATCGAGCAGCCCGAGCGGAGCCGTCGTGGCGATTGAGCGAAGCCCGACGTCGGAGCGCCGACATTCTTGTCGGCGTGGTCCGCGTCGGCTTCTCACGCCGGCAAAAATGCCGGCGCTCCACTCCACAGCCACCACAGCGGCGCATCGGAGCCGGGCACCTCGTAGCGGCGGTCTGGCGACCGCCGCCATCTTCTCGGTTGGTAAGGCTTGACCAGCGGCGCTCGCCAGCGAAGACCGACGGCGGAGCGCCGACATTCT
>CAINDV010000990.1 GCA_903847485.1 uncultured Verrucomicrobiota bacterium | reverse complement strand
ATGACACTTCAAGACCCATTACATGCCTACATCCAGGCAAAAGTCCGAGGACAAGGATCCCCGCGCCAAATCGAGGTGTGATGAAGGTTTAAGGGCTAAAATCGGCTGGAAGCTCCGTTTCAAAAATGTGGAACGCCAGACCTGGGCCGGCAGCGTGGACGAAGACTGCCGGATCACATGCGATCAAATGGCTCTGGACTATTTCGGCGACAAGTCCCTGGGTTCGTATCTTTTCGAGTGGGTGAATGACGCTCCGATCTTCGGCCGCGCCACCGAAGCCAATATGTTTGTGCGGTCGTGGAAGGGCGAGTGCCGGTTCACCGACCAGCAACGCGCGGATGGCGCGAAGCGACTCGCCTTCTTGAAGAGCATGGACCGTAACAAAATGAGCGCCGAGCAGTCGGGACGCTTGGAGTATTTTCAAACGCTCGAACAATTCATCCTGGAATTCATTGACACGCAGCGCCAGATGGAGCTGGCGGAACAGCACATCAAGGATGGCAATATCGCTCTGGCGCGCGAAGCTCTGGCCAAAGGGGATCCCGAACGCGCGGTCCTGACGTATGCGAAACTCAGTCGCACGGGACACGAGGATCGCGGTGAGATGACTTATGCCGTCACCCTGTCCGGAAAATGGATCGGTGAATACGACTCATTCCGGCAGCGGGCGCGGGCGTTGCCCATCAAGATCAAATTGGGCGATAATTTTCCCGAGCCATTTGCCCAGGGAAGCGGGAATCTGTGTTACTACATTGATGCCAGTGGCAAGTTCTGGGAGAAACTAGGCAACGAAGTGCTGCTGACGGACAAGTCCGCCGCCACCGTGAATCTCGATTCCCCCTTCGTTCAGCGGAAGGCGACGGGGCGTGAGACCTTCACGGAAGAGTTGTATCTGGAGGGAATCCGCCTTGGCTCGGCGCGCATTCCGATCCGGCCGATCATGCGAGCGGGTGGAGTTGCGAACGCATCCCAAATCACCAAGGGACGGTATCGTCTCAAGATTTTCGCCTCGTCCAGCGACCACGGAGTGTTTAACCTGCTGGCCAACGGCATCAAAAAGGAATTTTCCGTCAAGGGTGATGCCCTGCCTGAACTCGATGTGAACCTCCCCGAAAGCACTAAGTTGACAATCGACTGCACGCTCATGTCCGGCGATGTTGTGTTGCACGGACTCAGTCTCGAACCGGTGAATCCATAGTTTAAGCCACTCAATGAATCATGATCAGAAACCATCATTACACACTGGCAGTCTTCGCCCTCATGGTCGCCATCCTGGCATGTCGCGCTGCCGACGGGACGCAGATGCCCTTGGAGGCGGGTTTTCAAAATCCTCCGCCCGGCGCCGGCATCCGCTGCTTCTGGTGGTGGCTCAACGGCAACGTCACCACCGAGGCGATCACCCGCGATCTGGAGGAAATGAAGGCGAAGGGGTACAGCGGCGCTTTGATCTTCGACGCGGACGGCAGCAGTCAGCAGGGAAATGCCAAGGTGCCCGCCGGGCCGGTGTTTGCGGGTCCTGAGTGGACATCGCTGTTTGTGCATGCCTGCAAGGAGGCAAAGCGGCTGGAGCTTGAACTGAGCCTGAACATCCAGAGCGGCTGGAACTTGGGCGGGCCGCAGGTGAGTGAGGAAGAATCGACGCAGCAACTGGTTTGGTCGAAAACCACGGTCAAGGGACCAACGACGCTTGAACAGGCGCTAACATCTCCCGCCAAGCCCGGAAGTTTCTATCGGGACATCGCCGTGATCGCGGTGCCGATGCCGGACGGGCAGGTGTTTCGCCCCATCAAGGATTTGGAACTAAAGAGCGCTACGAAAGAGTTGGGTATGTCGGCACCGGATTGCCGGTTCCTGTTGGAAACCAGCCCCGCGCAATCCGGCGAAGCCACGGTAAATGGCAAGGACATCCTCAATCTATCCGCGATGATGGACAAGAACGGAGAACTCCGCTGGAATGCTCCCAAGGGCGCGTGGGTCGTTTTGCGCTTCGGCCACGCGGCTGCCGGCGCCGATGTTTCCACCCAAAGCGCCGGGTGGGACGGACGCGTGCTCGACTACATGAACCCGGAATCGCTGCGCAATTACTGGCAGCGCAATATCGAGCCGTTGTGCAAGGCGATTGGCCCCATGGCCGGAACGACCCTGCGCTACGTGCATACCGACAGCTGGGAGGGCGGCGGCATGAATTGGACTCCGGAATTTGACCGGACGTTCAAGGAAAACCGGGGCTATGACCCGCTTCCCTGGCTGGCGGTCCTGGCGGGATATGTGGTCGGAAGCCGTGATGACTCCAACGCTTTCCTTGCCGATTTCCGCAAAACCATTGGCGACCGCGTGGCTGACCATTACGGCTTGCTGGCCAAGCTGGCGCAGGAGCACGGCATGGGCACCCATCCCGAGTGTGCCGGGCCTCATGCGGGACCGCTGGACGGACTCAAGAACTACGGGCGCGGCGAACTGATGATGAGCGAATTCTGGTCGCCATCCCCGCATCGGCCGACCTTGCCTAACCGTTTTTTCGTCAAGCAGGCATCTTCTGCCGCCCACACCTATGGCAAGCGACTGGTGGGTGCGGAAGGCTTCACCACGATCGGCCCGCATTGGAACGACGTGCCGTGGTCGGCAATGAAACCGAGCTTCGACCACGAGTTCTGCGCAGGATTGAATCTGCTGTTTAACCACACCTTCACCTGCTCGCCCAAAGAGATGGGCCTGCCCGGCCAGGAATACTTCGCCGGCACTCATTTCAATCCCCAGATCACCTGGTGGGATGAGGCCCCGGCCGTCATCGACTATTTCAGGCGCTGCCAGTATCTCGCGCAGCAGGGTGCTTTCGTCGCCGATGTGGTTTACTACTACGGCGATCACATCCCCAACGTCGCCGCCCTCAAGGAGTCCGACCCCGCGGGTGCCTTGCCGGATTTTGACTACGACGTGCTCAGCGAGGAACTCCTGCTCTCCGGCTTGTCGGTTAGGGACGGCCGCCTCACGCTGCCCTCCGGCATGCAATATCGCGTGCTGGTCCTGCCCGACCATCGCGTGCTGTCGTTAGGGGCGCTGAAGAAGGTGGACAAACTGGTTCGCGCCGGTGCCACGGTGATCGGGCCCAAACCACTGCGGGCCGTCAGCCTGGAAGGCGGCGCGGACAGCAGGAGGTTGTTCCAAGAACTTTCCGACGGACTTTGGGGTGACGCGGAATCTCCAAAGGCAAGCCGCAAGGCCGGCCAGGGGCGCGTGGCCTGGGGCATGTCAGCCCGCGAGTTTCTGCATGCCGACGGCATTGCGCCGGATGTGGCGCTGACTTTTCAGGATGGAAGCAAGATTGCCGGGATGGATTGGATCCATTACCGGATCGGCGATGCGGAGGTCTATTTCCTGGCTGAACTGGATGGCACGGCAAGGAGCGTCAATGCGACCTTCCGCATCGCCGGACGGATTCCCGAACTCTGGAATGCGGTGAATGGATCCGTCCGGGATGCCAATACCTATCAGTTTTCCGATGGCTGCACGCGGGTGCCGCTGGAGTTTGATTCCTATGGAAGCCTCTTCGTCGTGTTCCGCAAGGAATCTAAAAACGGCCGCAATGCTGGTCCGAACTTCCCGACCTGGCAGGAGACCCAGTCCATCGCAGGCCCGTGGGACGTCACCTTCGACGCGAATTGGGGAGGCCCCAAGGAGCCGGTGCGATTCGATTCCCTGAAAAACTGGACTGAGCACGGCGACCCCGGGATCAAGTATTATTCCGGCAAGGCATCCTACCGCACCACTTTCAATCTTCCGCTCGCCCCTGCCCGCGAATCGCTCGCCCTCGAGCTCGGTGAGATCAAGGATGTCGGCATCGCCCGGGTAACGCTCAACGGCACCGACCTCGGCGTGGTGTGGCGGCCGCCGTTCCGGGTGGATGTCAGCAAGATCGTAAAGCGTGGCCCGAACATGCTGGAGGTCATGGTGGTCAATTCATGGCGCAACCGCCTCATCGGCGACCAGCCTTTGCCGCGGGAGAAACGCCTGACCCGGACCAACATCACGGTGGTAGAGAGCGGGAAGCGGAAATGGCAACTGGAGCCATCCGGGCTGTTGGGCCCCGTCAAATTGGTGACGCGCATAAAATCGGAGGCAGACTAGCAATCATCGCTCTTCGTGACCATGAACGCCACGACTCCGACAGCAAGCACACCGACGCAACGCCGGAGCGGTTTCCGCTGGACGGTCTGCGGCTTGATCTTTGCCGCCACCACGATCAATTACATGGACCGGCAGGTGCTGGGCATCCTCGCGCCGACACTCGAAAAGACACTGGGCTGGAATGAACTCGAATACGCCCGCATCGTCATGGCGTTCCAAGCAGCCTACGCCATAGGTCTGTTAGGATTCGGGCGGTTGATCGACCGGATCGGCACGCGGCACGGATATGCCATTTCGATTTTCGCCTGGAGCGTGGCGGCGATGGCGCACGCGCTGGCACGAGGGGTGTTAGGATTCGGGGTGGCGCGCTTCGCGCTGGGCCTGGGCGAGGCGGGCAATTTTCCTGCGGCGGTGAAAGCGGTGAGCGAGTGGTTTCCGCGCCGCGAACGCGCGCTGGCGACCGGATTGTTCAACTCGGGAGCGAACGTCGGCGCGATTCTCGCCCCATTGTTAGTTCCGTGGCTCACATTGCATTACGGCTGGCAGATGGCGTTCATGGTGCTCGGTGCGTCCGGTTTCGCGTGGCTGGTATTTTGGTATTGGCTCTATGCGCTGCCGGTGGAATCACGCCGGGTATCAGCATCAGAACGGGCGCACATCCAGAGTGATCCGCCTGAAGCGCCGTCGGAAAAAATCCCATGGCTGACGCTGCTGCATTACCGCCAGACGTGGGCCTTTGTGGTGGGCATGTCGTTGTCCGCGCCGATCTGGTGGTTCTATCTCTACTGGCTGCCGAAGTTTTTGAATAAGCAATATGGCCTGGATCTGGCGACCCTGGGTCCGCCGCTGGTGGTGATTTACACGATGACCACGGTGGGCAGCATCGGCGGCGGCTGGTTGTCGGGGGCGCTCCTCAAACGCGGTTGGTCGGTCAACGCGAGCCGTAAGACCGCCTTGCTCATCTGTGCGCTGTGTGTCGTGCCGGTGGTCTTCGCGGCACAGGCGTCGAACCTGTGGGTGGCCACGTTGCTGATCGGTCTCGCAGCAGCCGCGCACCAGGGTTGGGCGGCCAATCTGTTTACGCTTGTCTCCGACCTGTTCCCGAAACAGGCGGTCGCGTCGGTCGTGGGCTTGGGCGGCATGTTCGGCTCGCTCGCCGCGGTGGCGTTCTCGCAGTCCGCCGGCTTCATCCTCCAGACGACCGGCAGCTACTGGGTGTTATTCATCATCGCTGGCAGTGCATATCTGTTGGCACTGGGCATCATGCAACTGTTGATTCCAACCATGAAACCGGCGGCGGTGAACCATGCCTAATTGGGCAAGTGTCATTGGATGTTGGTCAGGGAAGTGTCAATAGATATAGGTCAGCTCTGGTAGATTGCGAGTCATGAAAAACGCTCTGAAAAAGATCGGCCGGCGATGGTGGCGGCGGTT
>CAINDV010000989.1 GCA_903847485.1 uncultured Verrucomicrobiota bacterium | reverse complement strand
GAACTCAAGAACTCAGGAATGGGCTCTTTGGCCAGAGCCGTGTGCTCAGCTTCCTTTCCGGTTTTCCTGAGTTCCTGAGTTCCAAATTGCTAAATTCCGTTTCTGAGTTTCTGAGTTTCAACACCGCAGTTGGAAAAGCCGGAACGATGAAGCTCAGAAAGGGAGTCGTGGAATTAGGAACTCAGGAACTCAGGAGTGGACTCTTTGGCCGGAGCCGTGTGCTCAGCTTCCTTTCCGGTTTTCCTGAGTTCCTGAGTTCCAAATTGCTAAATTCCGTTTCTGAGTTTCTGAGTTTCTCCACCGCAGTTGAAAAAGCCGGAACGCAGAAGCTCAGAAAAGGAGTCGTGGAATTAGGAACTCAGGAACTCAGGAATGGGCTCTTTGGCCGGAGCCGTCTGCTCAGCTTCCTTTCCGGTTTTCCTAAGTTCCTGAGTTCCAAATTGCTAAACTCCGTTTCTGAGTTTCTGAGTTTTGGCTTGGCTCTTTTCGGCTTTCGGCTTTCGAATTTCGGATTTCCGGCTTTGCCGGCCCTCCTCCTGTCCTTCCTGGCGCTAAGCACCTCCGGGCCGGCCGCAGAGCTGCCGGACGCCCAACAGCGTGGCCGCGCCCTGGCCGAAGAAATTCTCGCCGGCCGCCCTGCCGACGCCCTCGCTGGCCCACGCACCGGCGAGAGCTTCAGCCAGACTGGATCCTTGCAAATTCGCCCGAAAAGCGGCGAACGCCTTAGCCTGCCATTCACCGTGCGCGTGGCCACCACGCCGACCAACTGGTGGACCTGCTACGAAGTGACCAACGCGCCCGCTGGCGATACGCGCTTGGAGATCCTCCAGAATCCCAAGTCCACCAATCAATACCGCCTGACGCAAGCGCCCGCCGGCGGCCTGGCCAGAGCGAAGGCTCGCGTCATCAGCGGCGACGAAACCATGGTGCCCTTCGCCGGCTCGGACTTCTGGATCGCCGACTTGGGACTGGAATTCCTCCACTGGCCGGACCAACGCGTCATCGCGGAGGAGAAGCGCCGCAGCCGCGATTGTCAGGTGCTGGAGAGCCGGCCGACTGCGCTCAAATCCGGCAGCTACGGCCGCGTCCTCACCTACGTGGACATCGAGAGCGGCGGGATAATTCTGGTCGAAGCCTACGGCGCGAACAGCCGGCTGCTGAAAGCCTTCGCGCCGAAAGCGCCGAAGAAGGTCAACGACCAATGGGAGTTGCAGAAAATGAGCATCCGCAACGAGCAAACCGGCTCCCAGACAATGCTGGACTTCACCCCCGCACAGGGGAAATAAACCGTACCCATGCGGGCGGTGGTAGGGCGAGCTCCTCCCGAGCCGTGCTGGGCGTGGGTTCTGCCGTTGTTCTTTTCGGCCGATGCCGGTCACTGAAAAGTGACGCAAGAATTGGCGGTCGCCGGATGCTCGATCCGCGCGCCCAGCGCGGCTCGGCAGGAGCCTCGCCCTGCCACCGTCTGCATAGAGCTACGGACAAACCACCGTTGCCGCACGCCTTTCGGCCCAAGCAAAAAGAGCCAGGCGTATATATCTGGCCCGGCCAAGATATCCGGCGCGGCGCGGGCTTTTAGCGGGCCAGCTTCAGCGCCACCTGCTTCTCCAGTTCATGCGCCAGCGGCATGTCCGTCCCGCCGGCGGTGGTGCGCGCCTGGACCACGATTTCCGTGACTTTCGGATCCACCGACTCGACGCTGATATAGACATTCCGTTGCATGACGCGGCCGACAATGGTCTTGACCGCATTAGTCTTGCCAAAGTCGGTGGACTCCTTCACCACGGCCCCGTGGAAATTCACCACCTGGATGGCCGCGTCGTACACTTCAGCCATCGGCCGTTGGTAGTTGCCCGTCACCTTGTCCTTGGCGAACGGCACACCCAGGCGGCTGCCCCCCGACACCTTCGAGTAACAACCACTGGCCACGGCGACAAGCGCGACGGCACCGACCGCTGCAAGAAATTTAGTATTCATCGGCGCAATGCAAGCCAGATTTCCCCCCGCCGTCAAGTACCAAGCCGTCGACTGCAGCAATTCTCATTAAGGCTTTGAGCGCCGACAATCGTTAGACTTGTTGTGCAATAGCTGAAGGTCTCCGAAAAAGGGCGGCGACATGGAAAATCTTTCCCTTCTACGCGGCTGACACGCTTCTTTTCCGAGCTTTTCCGAGCAAATACGAATGTCTGCCGTTAGTGGGGGGACGCCACTACGATCCCGCCGCCCCTTTCCGGAGGCCCTCAGCTATTGCACAACAAGTCTCTTGTATCTTGGCTTTCATCTTCCTTGCTTGGCTCCGGTCGGTTGGGAAGATGGGGCCGCTCCCCCGCCAGCAGGTGGAGGAGCGGCGGCCCGCGCGGGAACGTGACCTTCCAGCAGGCCGAAAGGCGCTGCGCCGGACAGCGCGTTCCGCGGGGGCCAATGGCTCCAACCTCGAACCGTTGCTTGAGCGTCTGGGCCGCCCACCCCGACGGCTCGTATTCCAACAAGTATGAGTCAGAACAATGCCGTCACCACGAAACCGAACAATCCAGTCACCATGAAACCGAACGATCCAACTCCTATGAAACCGGACTCCCCGCCCGTCCTCTACGTCGGCCTGGATGTGGCCAAGGCCTCCTTGCAACTCGACCTGGCTGGTCAATCCCTCGCCCTCACCAACGGTGCCCCCGGCCACGCCCGCCTGCTTAAACTCCCCCGCCCCCATCCCACGGCCCAAGTCGTGGGCGAGGCCACCGGCGGCTATGAACAAGCCGTCGTGCGCGCCCTCCACGCCGCCCTAGTGCCCGTGAGCGTCGTCGAAGCCGGCCGCGTGCGCCACTTCGCCCACGCCAAAGGCTGGCGGGCCAAGACCGATCCCATTGACGCGGCCCTGCTCGCCGCCTACGGTCGCGCCCTCACCCCCCGGCCGACCCCGGCCCCCACCGCGGAGCAGGCTCGGCTGGCGACCCTCTCCACCCGGCGGCAGCAATCGCTCCAAACCCTCACCGCCGAAACCAACCGCGCCGCGCACTACGTGGAACCCTTCTGCATCCAGCAAGGGCACCAGCTCCGCAAGCTGCTGGAGAAACAGGTCGCGCGCTGCGCCCAGGCCATCACCGCCCTGATCGCCGCCGAGGCTGACCTGCAAGCCAAGTCCGACCGCCTGGACGCCATTGCGGGCGTGGGTGTGGTCACCGCCGCGATCGTGCTGGCCGAGGTGCCCGAACTGGGCACGCTGAGCGATGGGGCCGTGGCGGCGCTGGTGGGCCTGGCCCCCTACAACCGCGACAGCGGCGACCGCACCGCCGGACGCCACATTACCGGCGGGCGGGCCGGGGTACGCTGCGCGCTGTAAATGGCGACCCTCAGCGCGGTGAAATGGGATCCCATCCTCAAGGCCCTTTACTTGCGGCTACGGACGATGGGGAAGCGACCGAAAGTAGCGTTCGTGGCCTGCATGCGCAAACTCATCATTCTGATGAACCGCCTCATAAAAACCCCAACTTCCAGCTTGCACATTAACACCGTTGCTGTCCGCTTGGGGGGGGCCGAACAGGGATGTCCGACCAAGCCTAGCAGGGCGACCAACCCACCAAGCGAACAAGAATGTCCGCGCTCCAAGCCAAAATGAGACCACCCCGAACTTTTTACGCGCGTTGCGCCCATGAACCTAATAGGGCTGATTGCGGTTCCAGCGCTCGGCGCAGCGTGACCGTGATGTTCTATGGTGCGCCCGCAAGTGTCCCGCCAGCCTGAAAAACTATCAGACGCAAGAGCTGCGCCAAGCGCTGGAACCGAAATCAGCCCTATCAGGTTCATGGGCAGAACGGCTGG
>CAINDV010000988.1 GCA_903847485.1 uncultured Verrucomicrobiota bacterium | reverse complement strand
GTCAACGCGGCGCTGACGGCCCGGCTCACTAACGGCGTCGGCTTTGTCACGCTGGCCTTTAACAACAGCACCAACCGCCTCCAAGTACCGCCGGGACAGCCCGTCAGCGTGAAGGTCATCAAGGTGGTGCCCGAACTCTACAGCGGCGAATTGGAAGTGCTGATGCCCGACGACGCGCTGGCCGAGCAACTCTCGCTGCGTTATAGCGCCGACCTGGGAGGGCAGGCCGGGCAAGCCGAATTCCAATGGCGCTGGGTTGAGCCGGTAGGCGGGCTGGTCCCGAACACGAACTATGGCACCTGGTCGGTGTATGGCGCGGATCCTCCCGTTGACACGAATGCGGTTGCCGCTGGCATGAATGAGGTCAGCCTCTCGGGCGCGAGTCCTTTCACGATGTCGGACCATTACTTCGCGGTGCGCTACCGGCCCACCAACCCCAACGGCCCAGCGGGGACCAATTGGAGTGATTGGACCAAGAACCTCGCCCCTGGCTGGGTCAAACGCGCCATGACCGGCGTGAATCCTTTCGAGCAAATTTTCCACGATCGGATTACCGATGCCGTGGACACCCGTGTCACTATGGTGAGTCAGGCCGGCGGGCCGTACGAAGGCGATGTCGCTCTCAACCTGTCCGCGGCTAGCAGCGCGGGACTTATCGCCACCTACCAGACTATCTTCAACCGCGCCAAGAAGTTTAGCCTCGAGGCCGGCCTGACCGACGCCGGGCTGAACCAGACACTGCTGTTTGCCGCCACCCGGCTGCACGACCTCTACATGCTGCTGGGCAACGAGGCGTTCGCCGATGCCCAAGATCCCACCGTCGCCTTCCCGCGCTCGCTGGCCGAAGACCAGCACGGCGCGGACGCCACCGCCCTCTTCCCGTTTATGAACCAGGTGCCTAACTTGCTCGAAGAGGAGCTGGCACTGTTGCGGGGACGGGATGCCACGCTGGAACCGTCCGTCCACACGTCGCCCACTTACAACCGGCTGATCTGGAACTTCACCCAGGGCCTCAACGGGGGCGAGCCGGCTTACGCCTATAACTATAACCTCAAGGGAACCGCCAGTAACACCGTCGGCGTGATCGCGGCTGCGGACGCCAAGCGCTTTTACCCTCAAGGCCACGGCGACGCCTGGGGGCATTACCTGAGCGCCATTACGCCTTACTACGACTTACTCTCTCACGAGTTATTCGGCTGGCAAACCACAGCGGAAGCCACGCTCATCGGCAATGCCGCCGTCAGCACTGACTATCTCGACGAACAGAAATTCGCCGAGACCGCCGCCGCCCGCGCCCGTACCGGGGCCGAGATCGTGAAGCAGACGTTCCGGCTGCATTACTCCGAAGATCCGACGGGCCGCTGGCCCGGCTACACGGACAGCAACACCAATCGCGCCTGGGGCGTCGGCGACTGGGCCAGCCGCACCGGCCAGGCCGCGCTTTACGATTGGGCGGTGGCTAACTCACTCATGCTGGACAAACTTACTAACATGGTCCAGGTCGGCGGCTCCGATCTGCCCCCGGAGGGCATCCAGAAGATAGATCGGGCCAGCACGCCGGAACTAAGCGAGATCACCCGGACCTTCCAAGACATCCAAAACCAGGTGGACAGCGCCAACACCGGCCTCAACCCGCTCGGCCTGGCTCGCAACGTGGTGCCGTTTGATATTGATCCGACAGCCATTGACGCCGGCCAGACCCACTTTGAACAGATTTATGACCGGGCGCTCCAGGCTCTCTACAATGCTTGCGTCGCCTTCGATCACGCCCGCAGCGCCACTCTGCAACTCCGCGAACAGTCCGACTCTACCTATGACTTGGAGGAGTCGCTGGCCGCCAATGAGACCGACTATCACAACCGCCTCATCCAACTCTACGGCTATCCCTACTCGGACGACATCGGCCCCGGCAAGACCTACCCACAGGGTTATGACGGCCCGGACTTGCTCAATTGGCAAATTCTCGATCTGGAGAATCTACTTGTCAACGCGCCGACCGGTCAAGTCATGCAGGTTCAGGTTCACAACTTAAACTTCATTTGCGACAACGACTTCTCCGCCCGCGAATACAAAGACTATCTCGCCTTGCCGTCCGAGGCTGTGGCTTCGACGAACAACTTAGGCACGATGTCGGTGTACATGGCCGATAATGGCCTCCGGGTTAAGCCGCCCGGCTGGAGCGGTCAGCGCGCCGCCCAAGGCGAACTCCAACTCGCCCTGTCTGATTTCGTGCAGACGTGGTATTCGCTCGAGGCGAAGATAGCGGACTATAACCAGACCCTGGCTGAGTTGGAGGTAGCTCTCGCCCACCAGCAGGCGGACTACGTGCGCTACCCCAGCGAGTGGCAGCAGCACGAGGCAAACTCGGCGCACAAGGAGGAAACCGCGCAGATCGTGGCCGGACTCAAGATCGCGAAGACGCTCGCCGAACTGGTCGCCGCGAGCATCAAAGATGGCGGCGAGTTAGTCGCGGAATTGTTGCCCCATATCACCTCCGGCATAATCCTATTTCCCACCTCAATGTTCAGCATTGACACGGGCACCGCGGCGAAGGTGATTGCGGGGGCCTCTTTCTATGCCAGTCTCTTCGCGGCCAACGGCATGGAGGCCGGGGCTGAGGGGCGGCAATTGCAGCAGGAACAATGGAATGTGGAGTTGGAGCAATTGCTCACGGACAATCAATACCAGTCTCTGTTGCAGTGGAACACTGCCGACACACTGGTCAAGCTCAAGGGGCAATACGTCAAGCAGGCGGAGTTGTTCGCCCAAACC
>CAINDV010000987.1 GCA_903847485.1 uncultured Verrucomicrobiota bacterium | reverse complement strand
GGGGTTACTAATTGATCCGACGTGGCGCGTGTTCGGCATCTCGCACCAAGTGTTCACCGTCCTGGATGACGTGCAGACCATTTCGCACCAAACGATGCAACTGAACGGTGAGGACAAGCCCGACCCGCAGCGATTGCGCGCAGGGCTGAAACTCTATCCCGAGGACCGCTGGACACGGCTACAGTTCGTGCGCGGCATGGCGAAAGCCGGCGAATTGGACACGGCGGCCGAGGAATTGCGCAAAGTCCAGGCGACCGGCGCCGAGAGTTGGGACGTGTATGAAGCCGCGGCAGAACTCGAAATGGCCAGCGAACATTGGCAGCCGGCCTTGGCAGAACTCCAGCGCGCCCTCGCGTTGAATCCGAGCAATACGGTGGTGCATGTCGGTTTGGCGTCTGTTTACAGGCAGTTGAACGACTCGGTCAAATCCACCGCGCACATGGAAAGAGCCATTGAGTTGGATCGGGGTGAACTCTCGAAAGAATTTCGGCGTGTACGCACCTCGGAAATCACCATGATGAAGACCATCGCCCGGGGCAGTTCGGGCGACCCGGCCGTGCGCGCGGAATTACAGCGTCAGGCCGAGAGTGGAGATCTGGCGGCCCAGTTTGCCCTGGCCAAAGCTCTGTTCGAGCAAAAGCCCCCGCGCACCGAGGAAGGTTTGCGCTGGAACTTGATGGCGGCCAAGCAGGGCGAAGACCAGGCCCAATTCCACTATGCCAAGAACCTGCTTGTGTTGCGCGGCCCAAAGGCGGGGAAGGAAGCCGTGCAGTGGTTCACGCGCTCCGCCGCACAGGGCAACGACGATGCCCAATACCTTCTGGGTTTGATCCTCTACGAGGGCAAACTCGTCCCCGAGGACCGCGTCGCCGCCGCCCAGTGGACTCTCCTCGCGGCGGCCGCGGATAACTCGAAGGCGCGGTATCTACTCAAGGAGCTACAGTTGTTCCTGTCGGCCGAAGAGTTGGCCGAAGCCCGGAAGCGAGCCGACGCCTTTAAGCCTGTGAAGCAGTCAGCGGCTAGCCCACAGAAATGAGCGCGCTGGAACTCAATTTGATCAGCATTCATCCCCGGCGGCCTTGGTATTCGACGCCTGGCTGACGGAGCGGGAACGGCAATTCTCTCTCAGCTTAGCCCGCCGTGCAGCTAGCGAGACGCATGGCTTGCTTACCCCGTGAAACAATCCCCCAAAGAAAGGAAGTCCCAATGAAACTCGTATTCGTCAACATCATGCAGGAGCTGCAGCGGTTCGATTCCATGTCGTACCTCACGCAACCTCCGATTCCCTTCGCAATCTTGAATGCCGTCACACCCAAGGCCATAGAAACGGCGCTGGTGGACGAGCAGACCGATGAGGTTCGGTGGGAAGGCGACGCCTTCGGCTTTTCCGTTTCGACCCAGAATTCCAAGGCGGTGTACGACTATGCGGACGCTCTGCGCGCCGGGGGCAAGAAAGTCATTCTGGGTGGCATTCATGTCACCGTCTGCCCGGAGGAAGCCATGTGTCATGCGGACGCGATCGTGACCGGCGAAGCCGAAACCATCTGGTCGGAAGTCTGTGAGGATCTCCTGGCAGGCAGACTCCGGGGCCGATACGAAGGTTCGCCGACGCCACCGTCGCGGATGACGCCGGTGGATTATCGGTTCTTCGGCAACCGGCGGTATCTCACCCCCGCTTCTTTGTTCGCCACCCGAGGCTGTAATCGCCGGTGTTCGTTCTGCGTGAGTTCGCGCTACATGGGACCGTACCGCACCAAGCCGTTGGAAGTGCTCGAACAGGAGGTTGACCAACTGACGAGGCTTTACCCGCAGGCGTTCCTGCAATTCACCGACGATAACCTTCTCGCCAGTCGCAAATACGCAGCGGAATTGCTGGCGTTACTCCGCCGGAAGCGGCGGCGTTTTGCCACCATGGTCACCGTGGATCAGTTTTGCGACCGCGCGCTGATGGAGGAAATGGCGGCCTCCGGTTGCCTGGGCGTCGCCGTCGGCGTTGAGTCCGTGGACGATAACAACTGCGCCGCCGTCAGCAAATACCAGAACCTTCAGCAACCGTTCGTGGACGCCGTCCATCGCGCGAACCAACTCGGAATCCAGACGGTCGCCCTCATCATGGTCGGCCTGCCGCATGACACGCCGCAGGCACTGGAGCGCACCCTGGAATACCTCAAGCAAGTTCCTTGCTCCTACTACGACATGCGTGTCCTCCGGATTTACCCAAGCACGCCGCTGTATCGCGAGATGCTGGCCACCGGTGACGTGACCGAGAACTGGTGGCTGAAGACAGAGTCCTCCGGCACTTGCAACCAGTTACTCCCCAGCAGCCTGAGCATGCACTTCCGGCATGGCCGGTTCGATTCGATGCAACTACAGCATCTGTCGCTGCGGTTCATCGCCGAGTTAAGCGGGACAGGGCTGGGCACGGTCTCTCAGATCCTGCGGGTGGGCTATCGCGGGCGTGCCTTGCGGTTCGCCGGGTTGCTCCTCGCCGGCCGTCAGCGCTCGGCCCGGCAGGCGCGCATGCTGCTTCGACAGGTGGAGCAGGCCATGGTGGCGAGCGGCCAGACCGCGGCTTCGCCTTGGTGCTCACCCGTGGTTGAAAACGCGGCGGCCAGGTTGGCTGCTTCCGCCGTCCCAGAATCCGCAGGCAGCAAGCCTTGAACCCGAATTCCTAAGTGGAAATGCCTCCGAGTAGTGGGACCGGCTTCCAGCCGGTCAGTTGCGGTTCGCCCGGCGGAAACAACCTATCGCATGGTTGAGCGCGCAACCTGACAGGCAGGATGCCTGTCCCACTATTGCTCGCCGCCCGCCTATTTCGGAGTTCGGGATTGGTTGTAACTGCGGAGGCCCAGCAGCATGGTAGGTGGGGCGCTGAGTTAGCTGGGGTAGCCCGAGCCGGCTGTGTTAAACCCGAACTCCGAAGTCGGCTCGCTGCTGGCGGCCCGTAGCGCAGGCTGGCAGCCTGCTGTTTCGCAGGTTGGCAACCTGCGGAAACCGCGCACTATTTCCGACGCGC
>CAINDV010000986.1 GCA_903847485.1 uncultured Verrucomicrobiota bacterium | reverse complement strand
TTTCCTCGGGAGATGAAACTGCCGTAACTCATTGACTGGAGCAGCCTTGACGGGGGTTGCTCAGGCGTCGGCGGTTGGCTTTTCCTAGGGACAACACCGGGGCCGGCAGCTTGGGCAACACCCCCAGCATTTCGCTCTGCGCCGCCGGGTAGCGGTCGGCCAGCCGCCACAGCCCCAGTTGCACGTCGCCCAGGCTCACCAACCGCACGCCCTTGAGGCGCTCCACCGCGTCGTCCACCGTCAACCCCAGCGGCACCACCCGCCGTTCCAAAGCCCGCGCCAGTTTCAGCGCCAACAAGCTCACCAACGCATGGCCCCGCGTCCGGTCGGTCTGGAGCCTCTTCGGGGAGAGAAACGACGAGCCAAAACTCGCGAATCGGCCCCACCAACTTGGTAGGGCGGCACTGCTGCGCCGCCGGGCCGAGCCGCCGTTCGGTCCCGCCAAATCTGTGGGTAGGGAGCATGGTGCTGAAATATTTTCCGCAATTCCGCCTTGAAATACCCCGGTTCTGGCGTAGCGTTGGGCATCCGCGAATCGGGCGTCCATCTCGTTTATGGTCGCCACACTACGCTTCGCGGATATCCCTCCCGCGCGGGAGGGGGGCGGGCGTTGAGTGTGTTAATTTCCGTGTGTATCACTCGATGCCCGCTTTTTCATTTTCCGGGGCCGGTCGGCGCGCGTTGTTCGGGAATTCCGCTTGAATTCGGTCGGCTGTGGCGCACAATTCCGACGGCAGAAGTTCCTTTCAACCCAGGCGCAAAGATGAACTATCAGATGTGGGAAAAATCGGTGCCGCCCCAGATCCGGGGCGACGCGGTATGGTCGCTGGAAGCTTACCGGCTCGCGCTGTTCGTGGCGGATGTCGGCTGGCATGATGCCAACGAACTGGCCAAGCACCGCCGCACTATCAAGTTGGGCGGCGAGTTGCTGGAGGCCCTCGGCGGAGTCCCTTCGGCGCTGGCGCGGAGCGTCGGTCGCAGCGTGCCGGGCGAGGCGGCGCTGGCCCGCGAGGAGGCCCTCGCCGCCGCCCGGGCCGCGTGCGGATGGTATTTCCAGTCGCGCCATGTCTTGGGGCAGGAAATCATCATGCACCGGGTGCGCGTCCTCAACTTCGTGATGGGCTGGCTCAAGGGACAGGGTGCCGGCGGTGCCAACACCAGTGCGGGGCAGGACGAGGTCGTGGTCCCCAAAGACAAGCTCGAAGCCTTGCTGCAGACAGTGCCGTTGCCGTGACGGGTGGCGCTGGGGTTCACCGGTTTAACCAGAATTCCTGGAATCAGATGACGAATGACGAAAGAATGACGAAGCCCGAAGCCAAAAACCGGCTGAATCATCAAGTGGAAGGAGCGTCAGTCTCCACTCAAAACCGACCTGTCGGAGGCAATGCTTCGTCATTTGGATTTCGGGTCTAAGCTGCCTTTTTGCCCGCTGAAAACGCCACCCGCATGACTCCCCCTTCAGCCGCTCCCGCCCCCTCCCGCGTGGTCGTCACTGGTGGCGCGGGCTTCATCGGCTCGCACCTGGTTGAGCGGCTGCTGGCGGACGGCAAGGCGGTGACGGTGATAGACGATTGCTCCACCGGGAGCCTCGACAACCTGGTCGCCGTGCGCGGGCATCCCCGGTTGCGCCTGATCGTGGCCAAGGTTTCCCAAACTGCGGAACTGCCGGCTTTGCTCGCGTGCGCGGAAACCGTCTTCCACCTGGCCGCCGCCGTGGGCGTGGAGCTGGTGCTGCGCTCGCCGGTGCATGTCCTGGAAACCAATCTCCATGAAACGGAAGCGGTGCTCCACGCCGCCTCGCGCCACCGCACGCCCGTGGTGTTGGCGTCCACGTCCGAAGTCTATGGGCGCAGCACGAAGGCGAGTTTCTCCGAGGAGGACGACCTGCTGATCGGGCCGCCCACCTGCGCTCGCTGGGGTTACGCTTGCTCGAAGTTGATGGATGAGTTCATGGCCTTGGCTGCGGCCAAGGAGCATGGGTTGCCGGTGGTCATCGCCAGGATCTTCAACACCGTCGGGCCACGCCAGACTGGCCGCTATGGGATGGTGCTGCCCCGCTTCCTCGCGGCGGCCAAGGCGGGCCAGCCGCTGCGGGTTTATGGCGATGGCACCCAGACGCGCTGTTTCTGCCATGTCGCGGACACGGTGGAAGCCCTGGTGCGGCTGGCACGCAGCCCGGAAGCCCGCAGCCAGGTATTTAACGTGGGCAGCACGGAGGAAATCTCCATTCGCGGCCTGGCCGAGCGCATCATTGCCCGGCTCCAGTCCGCTTCGGAAATGGTTTTTGTCCCTTACAACGAGGCCTACGAGGTGGGTTTTGAGGATATGCAGCGGCGGCGGCCGACAGTGGAAAAGCTGACCCGGGTGACCGGCTTCCGGCCCGCGACTTCCTTGGATCGGATCATCGCCTTAACGGCGGTGGCGTGAGGTGTGTGGCGACCGGTTTGGTAAAGGAAAAGGGCCCCCGGAGGGTGCCCTGCGTGAAGGTTGAGCGTGTTAATTACGGAAAGACGACAGCGTTCAGGTTCGCGGGGTCTTCCGTCTGCTTGCGTGCGTTGTAGAACTTTATGGAGTTATACTGCTGCACACTGCCATCGGCCAAGGTCACATTACCCGCTTTGCCATGCATCTTGGCGGTGAAACCATAATTCGGAACTCCACCAACAATGGCAACAAGGTTGGTGCCGAGGGATGCCGCGGCACCATTGACCGTGGCGGGAGAGTAGCCATAGCCGTTGTTAGCAGTGATGGCCGCTGCCGTCGGCCCATAAACATTGCGGTCGCCGGCGAGGAACATTTGGGGCATGCTTTCGTCGCAGTCCCGGCCCACGAAGTAGGAGACGTTCAAGTTGCCGAGGATATTGAAATTGGTCGCTGCGCCGCGGTCAAGGTCCGCGGGGCAGGTCACAACTTTCGCCGTACTAAGCTCGTTGGACATGCACCTAAAGACGTTGAACGTGCCGGCCCCGGTCAGCGTGCCAGCCGCCGGCAGTGCGCCGGTTGGGGTGGCAACCTGCTGCGGATACCGGTCTTCGTTGTTGCTCGCCCACAGGCGGAAGGCCAGCCCAACCTGCTTGAGGTTGCTGGCGCAATTGATGCGCTGTGCCTTCTTCTTCGCCTGGGCGAGAGCGGGCAACAATAGGCCGGCCAGAATCGCGATGATAGCGATGACGACCAGCAGTTCGATCAGGGTAAAGGCCCCGAATTTTGAGTTCCGTGAGTTTTTCATGTTATTGATGTAATCAAGTTCAATTCTGGCCGGGCCGGTTGTCGGCCCAAAGCCCCTAGCTTATCGCGG
Organism: uncultured Verrucomicrobiota bacterium; assembly: GCA_903847485.1. Lineage (GTDB taxonomy): Bacteria > Verrucomicrobiota > Verrucomicrobiia > Limisphaerales > JAJXZI01 > CAINDV01. The sequence continues at coordinate 2,893 of CAINDV010000986.1, read as the reverse complement.
AAGCAAAGCCGGTGCCAGCGTGGATTTTCCCAACAAAGCAGGCACTCCTGCGGCCGGGATGAGTCAATTGCGCGTCAATTTCACGCTTCGCGCGGGAAAATGACGCGCGCGACTTTCGCCCGGCAGCGGCTCTGGCTGGCGGAAGGGTGGCGGCGACGATGCAAGAAGCTGCGGTAGCATGAACCATATTCACAAACTTCAGAGGTTCTTTCAAAATTGTAGGAGCCGACTTAGAGAGGAATTGTAGGAGCCGACGTAAGGAGGCTCAGAATCCTGACCCGAGGAATTGGCGTGGGCCGCCCGGTGAGGGCACGGGGCCTACAGGAATGCGCCTTTGCTGTAGGCCGGGTCCCCTGACCCGGCGACCTTGGACTCAACTCGTTTCCTCGTCGGTTGAGAATGAGTGCTCACGGCTCAGGAGTTCTGTGGCTTGGAAATCTCTGAAACCCAAGCCTCCTTACGTCGGCTCCTACAGTTTTAAAGAACCTCTGAAGTTTGTGAATGGTCCGGGCTACCGGAGCTTGACCAGTTTCCGTCGCCGAAGATGCGTGTAAGGGGCAGGTGTGGCGACCGTTCCGGAAAAGGAAAAGGGCACCCCGAAGGGTGCCCTGAGTGAAGGTTGAGAGCCGCGATTATGGGAAAAGGATAGTGTTCGGGCCCGGGGTGCCGGTGGTGTCGCCCGTCGTCGTCCGCGCGACACAGAACTTCGAGGAGCTAAACTTCTGCACGCTGCCGTCGGACAAGGTCACGTCACCCGACAGTCCATGCATTTTGGCGGTGAAACCGTAGGGCGTAGGATTTCCGGTAACGGTATTGGTTCCGAGGGAGTTCATGCTGGCCGAGGCATAGCCATAGCCATTGTTCCCGGTCATGGCGGCGGCAGTCGGCCCGTAAACATTGCGATCGCCAGCCAGGAACATTTGGGGGTTGCCGTCCTCGCAGTCCCGGCCCACGAAGTAAGAGACGCTGTTGTTGTTGAAGGCAACCGTGAAATTGGTTGACGCACTGCGGTCGCCGTCTGCTGGGCAGTTGACGATTTTCGGCGTGCTCAACTCGTTCGACATGACCTGGAAGACCCTGTAAGTGTCGGCCGCCGCAGTCATTGGAATCACCGCCGCTGCGCCGATCGGCATAAGCACCCGCATCGGAAACTTTTCCTCGTTGTCATTCGACCACAGGCGGAAGGCCAAGCCGACTTGCTTGAGGTTGTTGACGCAGGCGATCTGTTGCGCCTTCTTCTTCGCCTGGGCGAGAGCGGGCAGCAACAGGCCGGCCAGAATCGCGATGATAGCGATGACGACCAGCAGTTCGATCAGGGTAAAAGCCCCGAATTTAGTGTTCCGTGTATTTTTCATATATGTGATGTAATAGAGCTCAATTTTAGCCGGGCCGGTTGTCGGCCCAAAGCATTCGACTCCACCCGGAAGCAAAACCGGTGCCAGCGGTGATTTCTCCAATAAGGCAGATGTTCCGGCTGCCTCGACGGGCAAATGGCGCGTCAATCTCACACATCATGCGGGAAAATGACGCGCGCGGCTTCAGCTAAACAGTAGCGGGAGGACAAAGCGGAAAGCGGAAAGCGAAAAGCGGAAAAGGGAAGGCCGCGACTCCCGCTATACCATTTCTGCTTTCCACTTTCCGCTTTTCGCTTTTCGCTTTGTCCTCCCTCCACCACCGCGCGGCTTTGCAGGTCCGGGCCAGTCTGGTAGTTTGGCGGCGCTATGGCTTTTGAATCCTTCTGCGACTGGGTGAATCACCTCGACCGCGCCGGCGAGCTTATCCGCATCGCCACACCGCTTGCCACCGAACTGGAGATCACCGAGCTGGCCGATCGCGAGATGAAGCGGCCCGGCGGCGGCAAGGCGTTGCTGATTGAGAAACCGACCGTGAATGGCGTCGTGTCGCCCTTCCGGGTCGCCATCAACACCTTCGGCTCGCGCCGGCGCATGGCCTTGAGCATGGGCGCGGAAACGGTCGAGGAAGTTGCCGCCGAACTCGGTTTCTTAATGAAAGCCAAGCCGCCCACGAGCTTCCGCGAAGCCATGAAGCTCCTGGGCACGGCCCTTGATTTGCGTCACGCCAAGCCCAAGCTCGTCAAAGACGGCCCGTGCCAGGAAGTTATCCATAAGTTCGACGCCCCGCCGGCCCGCACCGCACCGTGGCCGGAGGCTCCTTCCGTAGGACAGGCGTCGTGCCTGTCTCCATCTTCATTGGAGAATGATGTTAGCGACAGGCGCGACGCCTGTCCTACGCTGGCCAACCTCCCAATTCTGAAATGCTGGCCGCTGGATGGCGGGCGCTTCATCACCCTGCCCTGCGTCGTCACCAAAGACCCCGACACCGGCGAGCGCAACGTTGGCATGTATCGCATCCAGATCTACGACGACCGCACTACCGGCATGCACTGGCAACTCCAGAAAGTTGGCGCACGCCACGGCCGCCGTTACTACGAGAAAGGTGAGCGCATGCCCGTGGCCATCTTCCTCGGTGGCGATCCCGTGTTCACCTTTTGCGCCACCGCACCGCTGCCGGATGGCTTGGACGAATTCCTCCTCGCCGGTTACCTCCGTAAAAAATCCGTCGAACTCGTCAAGTGCGAGACCAACGACCTCGAAGTCCCCGCCAACGCCGACTTCGTCATCGAAGGCTACGTTGACCCGACCGAGCCGCTGCGAGACGAAGGCCCGTTCGGCGACCACACCGGCTATTACACGTTACCCGAGCCGTATCCCGTCTTTCACATCACCGCCATCACGCACCGCAAAGACGCCGTTTATCCCGCCACCATCGTCGGCATCCCGCCGATGGAAGACTTCTACATCGGCGGCGCGTCCGTGAAACTCTTCCTGCCCATCTTCAAGATGAACTTCCCCGAGATCGTGGACATCGCGCT
>CAINDV010000985.1 GCA_903847485.1 uncultured Verrucomicrobiota bacterium | reverse complement strand
CGCGCTCCAGAACTTCCGATTCGGCTGGGGGCAAGGCCAAAAGCATGGAGGCAAGGTCTGGCTGCGCCTGGAAAAAGTCAGTCAAATCTCATCGTGCCCCTGCCCGCGATCTCCACACGCTCTCAGATGAAGCAACCCTTGCGCTGAGGGTGGCAGTGTGGGAATTCTCAAACTGCTGGTGAAAACCTGTCAATAGGAGGGAGATATCTGTATGAATGTCATATCACAGAACAGGCTAACGGGCTGGCCACATGACCGTAGTCTGCTGCGGGCGTTACTGATGCTGAGCATTTCCACGGCTCTTTCAGCCACGCCTGCATTCGCAGCTCAAGTCGCCAAAGAGGGCAACAAGCTGGTCTACAAGGGTGGCGGGGAAACGATCGTCATCCAGGCGTGGGGCCGCGACAGCCTCCGCGTGCGGGTCACTCCCGATGGCGGCGGTCAAACCTCGGACTGGGCCCTGGATATCCCTCTTGAGAAGGAAGGGAAGATCGATATCACTCCGAAGGAAGCCACGCTCCGAAACGGGAAGATCTCCGTTCGCATTCACGACACTCCCACCCGGAGCAGCCATATCCAGTTCTTCAGGCATACCGGTGATAAACAGGTTCCGATCCTGAGCGAGTGTGAGAATGCCGTTGACGCTAACAATCCCGGGGCGCGCACGTTCAAGCCGGTGGGCGACGGTCTTTTCTCCTCCGAACTGCAGTTTGTGCCGCGTGACGGAGAACGCCTCTGCGGCATGGGTGAGAATGCGGTTAACGCTCCAAACAAGGTGAACCTGAAAGGCTGTACGATCGACCTCTTTCAGCGACACATGAAGGCCGTCGTGCCTTTTGTTGTCTCCAGCGAGGGCTATGGGTTTCTCTGGAACAACCCGTCGCTGGGCAAGGTCGAGTTCGGCAAGGACAGAACTCGCTGGATGTCCTACGGCACCAAACAACTCGACTATTTCATCGCCGCCGGCGATTCCTACGCCGACATCATGGAGAATTATGCGGATGCCACCGGGCACGCCCCCCAGTTCCCCTACTGGGCCTCCGGATTCTGGCAGTGCAAGCTTCGCTATGAGCCCCAGGAGCAGTTCCTGAACGTGGCGCGTGAATTCAAGCGGCGCAACCTGCCCTTGTCGGTGCTGGTCATCGACTTCCTGCACTGGGATGTCACCGGCAATTGGAAGTTGGATCCCAAGTTCTGGCCCGATCCCAAGGCCATGGTCAAGGAGATGGACGAGCTGGGCTACCGGATCATGATCTCGCCCTGGACCCTGGTGGACGAGAAGAGTGTGAATGTCGCCTACATGGAGGAGCACGACTTGTTCACCGGTTCCATTGGCGGAAAGAAAGACACCGTCGACTTCGGGGGCCCGAAGTATCAATACGATCCGACCAATCCGGAAGCCGCCAAATACCTTTGGAGCAAGTGGAAGCAGAATTACGTGGACCTCGGCATCCGCACCTTCTGGCTCGATCCGTGCGACGATCTTCACGAGATCCAAGATTACGACCAGGTTCTCTTTCACATCGGTCCGGCCAAGGAATGCCATGCGTGGTTCCCGGTGGCCCATCAGAAGAACATCTACGAGGGATTGCATGCCGCCGGCGAGAAAGAGGTGGTGACCATCTGCCGTAACGCCTGGGCTGGCAGCCAGCGCTATGGGGCCTGCCCCGCGCCTCACGATATCAACTGTTCCTTTGAGGACCTGGAAAGATACATGAAGGTCGGCCTGAACGTGATGATGAGCGGAATTCCCTGGTGGAGTTGCGATACCGGCTTTGT
>CAINDV010000984.1 GCA_903847485.1 uncultured Verrucomicrobiota bacterium | reverse complement strand
TGAGCCGGATGAGGCGAAAGTCTCACGTCCGGTTCTAAGGGGAGGGGGTGGTCGCAAGACCACCTCCTTACCCGACCAGCCAAGACTGAAGGTTTGCCAGGGCCGTCCGCTGACTCGAGCTTGCCCGAGTTGATGAATTCTTCCTGCATCTTCTTGATGACATACTCGGCCGCCATGTTCCAGTCCTGCATGTTAATCTTGTCCACGCTCAGGACAGTGCGGCTGCTGTCGGGGTCAACGTGCCTGACTGGCGCACTGGCGCAGCCGGAGATCAGCAGGGACGCGGCCCCGGTGGCGAGGCAAAGGGGCACCAGCTTTTTCATGGATTGTGTAGTCATGTGTAGAATCGGTATAGTTTTGTTTTATCGGAGGTTTTCAATGAGTTTCAAACGGAAATCCTTGGCGCTTTCCTTGGGTGCCATGCCGGTGATGAACAGGCTTTCTTTGCCTTCGATCTGGCGGCCTACGGCGGTGGAAGTGGGAGTTTCGATAAGTGTGCCAGTTTCGTCGAACCATTCCCAGCGGTAGCTGAAGCTCTGCACGCTGCGGGTGGTATTCAGCACTTCGACCTGCACTTTGAGTAGGCCGCCCGGCCCGGTGCTCTGGTTGACGCCAAGGATACGGACCCGGCGGTTTAGTCCGGCGTCGGTGAGGACGCGCTTGTCCGCCACCATCTCGCGCTGGGCGGCGGGTTGGGCACGTTCGACGGTGTTGACCGTGGTGCTGCTACACCCGGCGACAAAGGCGGCGCCGGTGAGCAGGCCCAGGGAGAGAGCGTTGGACACAAAGAAGTTCTTCATTTGAATTTGACTTGGTTCACTATCAGCGTGTTGGTTGCATTGATGGCTTTGACATAGATGAGGTTCACCGAGTTCGGCTCCACCTTGACTTCGACCTTCTGGGCACTTGCCGGCGTGCTGAGGGTGATAACCTGATTGGTCGGCGTCGGAATACGGCAAATTTGAAACTCTTTGGGCAGGGTCGTCCAGGTGCGGAGGTCGGCTATGTTCATGGCGGCCTGCCCGAGGCCAGTGATGACTTTGGCAAAAATGCCGGCGATGGCGTTCTGGTCGGAAACGGCTTTGTTGATGCCGTAGGCGATGCCGGCCTTAATAGTCGTGGAAACGAGCGTCTTGGTAATGATAGTGGGCAGTTCGTTCTTGAAGCTTTGGCCCACCACACTGTCCATGCTGGCGACTGTGATAGTTGTATCGTCTGTGCCATCGGCAGAGACGGTGAGGCTTGATACGTAGTTATCGTCAAACTTAAGCCGTGGGAACGCCGCGCCAACATAGGGCACGTTGCCACTGCCGATGAAAAAGAGCGGGATGTCTATGCGAATCTGGCCCCGCCACGGGGCGCAACCAGTTTCAAAAATGATGTAGGTGGTGGGCGGCACCGGTTCCCCGCGCAAAGCCGTGTCGGCAGCTTCCAAGTCAGCTTTGATGTATTTGTTATCACCGGACAAACCCCGTACGCGCTCGAATGATTTGCGGGCACGCTCAAGGTCTGACCCTCCCGCGGAGAAGTTTAGGAAATAGATTCCATCCAGATAGACCGGAAACGGGTTCACGTAATCCGCATAGGCTTTGAGCGTGTCCAGCTCGAAGTAATTCGTGCTAAGAGCGGAACTAACCTTGGGATCCTGGCGTGCCTTGTCGGCGCTGCTCTCAGCCTTGGCCGTTTTCTCCTCTACGGTGCCCGGCTCGGCGGCGGCAAGTTTCGGCTCTTCGGTGACTGTCTTGTCGTCAGCGGCTTTCTCCCCTTCGGTGACTGTCTTGTCGTCAGCGGCTTTCTCCCCTTCGGTGACTGTCTTGTCGTCAGCGGCTTTCTCCCCTTCGGCGACTGTCTTGTCGCCAGCGGCTTTCTTGATCTTTTCTTCCGCTTTTTCGATCTGCTTCTTGTTATTTTCCACGGCGTCCTGCTGCCGCTGAAAGGCGCGAATCAGTTCGGGACGGGCCTTTTCGAAGTCGCCCAATTGGATGTAATTCAATGCCTTGTAGGTGCTCAACATCACCTTGTCGTAGTCGCGCCCTTCGTACGGAAGGTTGTCCTGGTTTGACAACATGGCACCCGCCTCATTGCCCAGGCGGACCTTGGCCCTCTCCTCGTAGGTGCTGATTTTAGCCTCCGCCTGTTCAAAGGCGACCTGGCTTTCTTTGACCTGGCCAGCGGTACGTAAGGCGGTACCCTGCCCCAGCCGCCAAATGATCGTATCTTTCGTGTCCGCTTGTGAATTGGCCTTCTTGGTGAATGCCGCCGCCGCTTCAGTCACCTTGCCTTGTTTCCACAGTGGAGTGCCTTTGTCCTGTTGGTTATGGGTTCGACAACCGGTTATGCTCAAGGCAAACACGCCCAGCGCCAAGCTGCCCGCTAATCCGTGGAGTTTCTTCATAGTATTCCTTGTGGTTTGAAGTTTGAGTCACTGCAATCTATTTCGGAAAGTCGTCCCGCTGGTCAAGGGGCCTTACTCGGCGGAGGAAGGCGCAGAATCGCCCCTATGTCCACGCCGAGGTCTTCACCAATGATCTCGCCCTTTGAAAACTTCGGCTGGACCTCGGTGATCCTGATCTTGCCGACTGGTATCTCCTCGCGGCCAAGCACCTCCCCAGTATCAGGGTCCTTTAGTTCTTTGCCGGGTGCGTTCGCATTCCACAACTGGCCCACCGCCACGCCTGACCCTTCGCCGCGGTTGAGCGTCACCATCTTATCTGTCTTGGCAAGCACCTTCACTGGGAAGGCGACGTTGGCCACTCGCACGGCCACCCACTCTGCCATGTCACGGGTGACACGGCGTAGTAACTCGTCCGTCGCCTCGGCGTTGTTGGAGGCCTCTAGGAGCGTCTCGACGATACTGTTGGTATTGAGCACTTGGCTGGCGGACTCAAGCATCCCGCCGGTGGTGGTGTCGAAGAGTTTACAGGTCACCCCCAGGCGAACCGTGCGCTTGGTTGTGAGCGTGCGCGCCGGTTTGTCTGCCAGGCGCTCGGTCTGGTCCTCAAAGTCATCCAAAGTGGTCTGCAAAGACCACTTGATGCCCGCCAACTGGAACTGCTTGGCGGTGTTGGGATCTTGCAGGGTGTAATTGCCGGAATTGGCAAGCTCCTGCGCTTTGATGATCTCTTTGAGGTCGGTGCCCGCCATGATCTTGAACTTGCGGGTGGCGTTCAACCGGTCCATGAGTTGCTCGTTCATCACGCCCACCACTTGGCGCAGTGACATGGCCTTGCCTGCGGCGACAAATTTCTCCGTTAGGACCGGAAGCGGTTGGATGGCCCCAACGGCCAAGGTGTTCGTGTTCTGCTGCGCTCCCGCCGGGCTGCCAGCCAACCCGGCCAGAATGATTACGGCGGACAAGGAGTGGATGATTGTTAAGGTTTTCATGGATGAATTTGCGAATGGCTAGAAGGAGAAAGCTTTGACCGTCGCACCGTCGAACAGGGACTTGCCTTTGGTCTCGATGTTGGCTTTGACATCAGTTCGGGTGTCCACGCGATAGCCGCTTTGCCGCAACAACTGCGCAAAGCCTTCGATGGCTTTAACCGTTGCGTCAGTCATCTTCTCGGCGGTTTTCAGGGCGAACAGGAAGGTGGTGTTGTCCTTCCAGCGAGCATAGCCGGCCTCGGACATTTGCAGAGCCACGTTGAACTTCTGCCCCTCTGTGAAGTTCACCGTCCGGTCCCAGTCTTTGAATCCTTCGCGGGAAATCTTCATCTTGCTCAATCCCGGCGGTACCTTGAATTTGCCGGGCGCGGAACCGACGGCCGTTCCGTTGATCTCGGCGGTGGCGTCCAGAACCTGAATGTTAAGGCGGTTCGTCGTCACCGTGAGTGTGCCATCGGCCTGTTCGCGGATGTCGGGAATGGAAACCGGTAGTTGCACCAAGTCTTGCATGCCGCAGGCAACGGTGATTTCCACCAACGCCGGCTTAGGCGTTGTGGCCGCGATACTATCTCGTTTCTCGCCCATGTTTTTGGCTACCTGGTTTGCGGCATCCTCCAATAGCCCATTTACCAAATCCGAGTCCTCGGTCTGGCTGTTCTCGGTGAAGCGGGTGGTCTTCTTCGCCGTGACGGTGGCTCCAATCAGGCTGCCACCCTGCACGGCCTCCAGTAGTTTGTAGCTAACCCGCAACGTGTGGGTGACGTTCACCGTCTTCACGCCGTCACCGTCGAAGCTCTTCTTCTCAGTACCAAACGAGGTGATAGAGGCCACCAATAAGTAATCAGCGCCCAGATTTTGGGCCAACCGGAGAGCGGAAGTATTGTCGCTCAGCAGTTGGTCGAGCCTGTTCACACCTGGAGTGGCCGAAATCTGCGCCTCACTCGCGGCGGCCACCACTGCCGCGGCTGAGCCGGCACCGGCCGGACCCGCCGCTTTGACACTCTCAGCCTTCACGCCAGACACGGCGATCTCGGCGGTGGCATAAGTCTTCAAAGCGTTGTTCGCCACCTCTTGGCTAATGACAGAGAACCCCTTCTCGGTCACTTGACTGGTAAGGAAATCCCCCAGCACCGGCACCTTGTCATTTAAGGCAGCACCAGCCCGGTTTTCGACGAAGATGGCCGCCTTCAGCGGCACTGCCGGCTTGGGGCTGTCAGCGGCGGTTCCGCTTCCCGCCGCCAGCCAACCGAGGCAAACTGTGGCTAACACACCGATGGATCTAAGTCGCGGGACTGGCTGGCAACTGTCTGAGTGGTTCTGTCGTTTCATAATAGGATTCCTTGAGTTGAGTCACTTTCCCGTAGGTTGGCCAATAGGCCGGCCTTGGGCATCTACGATAATCTCCTCCGGCACCTGGATCGTGCGTCCGTCGGCGGTGGTTTCCGTCCGCCAGCGGCGAACGACGCGCGTGGTGTTGTCAAAAGGCACCGCTGCGCCGGCTACGACACCTTCGCCGACACCGACCACCGCCCCGGCTACGTTGCCACCGACGGTCCCAACTCCGGTGCCGACGGCACGTCCGACGGCCGGGCCGGGTGCCTGGCGGTTGGTCACGCCCATCTGGTCCGGGCTGCTACAGCCTGAACCAAACAGGCCCAGCGCCAGGGCGGCGGAGCCGGCAAGAAACAAATGGCACCGCCGCGTGACGCAGCTTCCGTTTCGGTGTTCGTGAGGGTGAAGTGTTTCCATAATATCGCTTCCTTGGGTTCTATGTATTTGTGGGGGCGTCGTCGTTATCGCGCCGTGGCCTCCACCGGATGCGCGCCACGTCTCGTGACCAAATACGCCCGTGGCAGCGACTTTCATCGCCACCGTCGCCGCACTGACAGCGCGACCGAGGCCTGCGTCGCACGTCATCCGACCGCCAATTCCGATTAAACCACAATTTGACCTGTTCATCGTCGTTACCTTCCGGGCCACATTACGCCCCATTGGGCCGTGTTCATGCAAGAACTATTTACGGCCCAATAGGGCGTGTCGAAAACTTGTCCCAAGTTGCCGGAACTCGGAATCCTCGGCGCAAACGTCCGCCGGGAGCGGGTAGCGCGCGGCATTACGCAGGAAAAGCTGGCGGAAATGGTCGAAATGAACCCCCGGACAATTCAGAAGATCGAAGCCGGCAAGATCAACATCCTGGTGACGACGGTTCTCCGTTTGAAGAGCGCGTTGGGTTGCTCGTGGGGCGAATTGATGAATGGGCTAGCTGCGGATTCTCACCGGATCCGTTGACGGGGCTCGCGTTGCGGACTGCGTTGGCACTTGAGCGCTCACCAACATCTGCCAACATTGCCGCCCCTGAATGAGCACAACACTGGATGAACTAAACGCCCAGATCCAACAGACCTCCGCTTGGATCACCACCCTTCGCCGCGAGATCGCTCGCGTCATTGTCAGGCAGCGGGATCTCGTGGACCGCCTCGGCGGCGGCGCAAAGCCGCGGCAGGCTCACGGTAGTGGCGTGGGCGTCCCGCCCGCAGCCGTCCCGACAACCGTCCCGGCGGTCGGCCCGAACACCAACCGGGACGGTTGGCGGGACGGAGGCAGCCGAGGACGGCTGCCCCACTATGAGCTCAAGCGGTTGGTTCGCGCAGTTGCAGCAACGTCTCCAGTTCGGCATCCGGCGTTGTGCCGCGTGGGTGCAACACAAATTCGTGGAGACCTCGCGACAGGGGTTTCATCACCGCCCGGATGTCTCCCGCTTCCATCCGGAGGCTCCGGTCCACACCCCAGACGGTGTCGGACTTGCGCAGCGGACTGCCACGGCACCGCCACCGTGCGACCCGTCCGGCAACGTTGGGATGACGGTCGAAGCAGCGCATGTCGAAGCCCCGCAGCCAGCCGGCGAACCCGGGGGGCAACACCGCGCGCATTTCCCGCCGCACCACCGGATGCTTCGCCGCTGACAAGGGTTGCTTCATCTGAGAGCGTGTGGAGATCGCGGGCAGGGGCACGATGAGATTTGACTGACTTTTTCCAGGCGCAGCCAGACCTTGCCTCCATGCTTTTGGCCTTGCCCCCAGCCGAATCGGAAGTTCTGGAGCGCG
>CAINDV010000983.1 GCA_903847485.1 uncultured Verrucomicrobiota bacterium | reverse complement strand
TGAAAGTGCTTTTTAGGAAATTCATATTTGAAGGTTTTGACCAGCGGCTGTTCGTCCGGCGCGTGCCGGCGCAGCCGGTAGCAACGGATTTGATTGGCCTCCAAATCCACTTCGGCGCGCACCAACCGATGGCCCCACAGCACGTCCACTTCCCAACGGTGGCCCAGCACCCGGATCGCCCCGGCGTGATCCGTGCGGCGCAGGTAAATGATCGTGCCGTGCGGTCGTCGTTGCAGATCCAGTTCCCACCGCTGCGGAAACGGGCGGCGTGTGGGAGCCTGAACCGAGCCGGCGGACTAGTGCGCCACCCCGATCCGGGTGTGAAGCCGCGGCGAGGGTCCCAGGTTTCCCACCGCCGGGCGCGACTCGCCCAGTGCATTTCCGTCGCGCAACTGGCAGCTTGAGGGTTCCCTGGTTGCACCAGCCGTCGTTTGCCGGCAGGTGATGTTCCGACGACAATAAGCCAATGACCCCGCGCCCAAGCACAAAGCACCGCCCGCCCGGCACCGACGAGTTGCCGCGGCGGCGACGCGAAATTCAACATGGCTTGCGGCGCGCCGGGCGTGCGGCACTGGCGGCCTGGCGGGTCGTGGTGGCGCTGGCGTTGGCGGCTGCCTGGGAGGCGGAGTTGGCGCGGCGAAGCGCCGTCGGTGAAACGGTCCGCCAAATTGGCCGCCGAGCGCGCAGCGCGGGAACTGCGCGAAGAACTGTGGCGCTCCCAGTTGCTGGACGCCAAGTTTTACCGGCTCAACGGCGGCTTCGGTCAGCGGACCAAGGACTTGGAAATCATCGCGCGTGCGGCGGCTTACCGGCCCTCGGTGGAACTGCGCAATGAGGCCATCGCGGCGCTGGTGATGCCCGACCTGGGCACGAATCTCTGGCGGCGAACGGAAGACAACCCGGCCTCTCCCGCCGCTTTCACTGGTGATTTGGCCCGGCGGCGCTTGCGCGCTCGCGAACGGAAAGGATCTCATGTTGCGATTGTGGGATCTGGAGGCGAATCGCGAGCTTGCCTGTCTGCGGCTGCCGGAGGGCAGCACCGCGTGGGCCGGTATATTCGATCCTTCGGGTCGCTTCATGGCCACCACCACCAGCTATACCTTCCTGCGCCTCTGGGATTTCCCGGCGCTCCGCCGCGAACTGGCCCGCCTCGGCCTCGACTGGCCCGAGGGCCAGCCGGGCGACGGTTTCGTGCCGGAGTTAGTCTCGTGGAAACAGAGTCTTCCGCCCGCTTCGGAAGGCGGCGGCTTGACTGCGCCTCCGCCTGGCTCGCAGTTGCCGATGGGCGTCATCTTTAGCGGCATGCTGCTCGCCATCCTTTTCGGCGCTTATATGCTGACTTACCAGCGGCGGTTGTTCTGCGCCTACGGGGAGCTGGACACTCTGGCCGCCCAGCAAGCGCTTGTCTTGCAGGAAAACCACGTCGCCCTGTTGCACCGCGAGAAGATGCAAGCCCTCGGCACCATGGCCGCCGGCGTGGCGCACGAGTTCCTCGCCACTGACTACAAAGTGGATCGCCGCACCATCCGCCGCACCATCCGCCGCGACTTACAGGACTTAGTCCAGCGCAACCAACTCCCGCCATTGGTGATCGAGGGCGAGCCGGAGTAGGATAGGCGTCGCGCCGGTCTCCAACTTGAGACCACGGAACAGTGCCAGGTGCGACGCCTGTCCTACCCTGATACACCGCCCGTTTCGCCTGATGGACGGTTCCGGCGCGATCGTCACCACCGCCCGGCCGATCTACGAGACGCCCGGAGCCGTGCCCTGGCTGGCTGCGCCGAAAATGGATGTGGGCGGTAATCTGCGGGTGGAGGTCTTTGCCGGCGAAACGGTCAAGTGGAGCGCACACATTGATATCGCCGAAGTGAACCGCTGATCGGCAGCAAACTAATGTCCTCCAACTCATCAGCGATCATTGGCGTATGAAAACCCGAAATCTCTCGGCCCATGCAACCCGGGCAAGCGGACTGTTGCCGAACCAACCGCCCAACGACGGGCTATTGCATCACTGCTGCCTCCGGACGCGTTCGCCCTATGGGTGGCTGCCTGCCTTGGTTATGTTCTGCGTCGGGCTGCTATTGCTGCATGGTGGATCGCTGACCATGTCTTGGTCCACTGTTGACGGCGGCGGCACCAGCACCAATGCCGACGGACGCTTCTCCGTCAGTGGCACGGCGGGCCAACCCGACGCCAGCGCGCTGGCCAGCAGCGACGGCCGCTTTCGCCTTAACGGCGGGTTCTGGCAGGCGGAACTTGCCGGTTGCGGATGCACCCTGGGCTTTGCTCTCAGTGGTGGCAACCTCCTCGTCTCCTGGCCGTGCGAACTCAACGGCTGCATTCTCGAATACGCCGATGAACTCCACGACCCGCCAGCAGCCACGGTCTGGCATCCGGTGACCCCGTCCGCCACGGGCCACAGTTACATCGTGCCGCTCACCGGCACCCAGCGCTACTTCCGGTTGCGGTCACTCTAAAACGTCCGGCTGGGTTCCATGCAATCCAGATGGGTTGCAGGGCAACCGGGGCTTCGTCGAAATAGTGCGCTCGATCCCATCGAGCGAGAACGCGCCGCTTGAGTCAACACCGGCGAGCCCGGGCGCGTCTTCACCGAATCCCCAGCCTGCCAACACAACTTCCTCAAGCGCCTGCGCGGCACAACCGAGAGACCAAACCACACGCTGCCCGCCGCCGAGTAGTAAGTGTGCCGCCGCACCATCCGCCGCGACCTGCATGACTTAGTCCAGCGCAGCCAACTCCCGCCACTGGTGATCAAGAAGGATCCGGAGTAAGCCTCCGTTACTGCCTCACCACGCCCCAACTTCACGACTTGACGCTACGTTCGGGCTTCGAGCTTTCCACCCCCGCCCGGGTAACAACACTTTAGGCGCAATTCGGGGATGTCGCGGGCGTGACGTTTGCCCTTTCCGTCACCGCCGCGCTCGGCTACTCTCTGCCCGCCCGGTAATAACCATGACCCACACCGCCCAACTGTTGCGCGACCTGATCGCGCTGCCCAGCCTCAATCCGGCGTTCGCGCCGGATGGCGACGTGCGTGCCGGCGAGCGCCGGGTGGCGGAGTTCCTCGCGGCGACGGCTGCCCAGTGTGGCTTGGAAGTGGAATTGATCGAGGTTCTGCCCGGTCGCCCTAATTTGCTGGCCCGGCTCACGCCCACCGGCAAGGTGCGGCACCGCGTTTTGCTTGCGCCACACACCGACACCATTGGCAGCGATCTTGATTCGGACTTTATCCCCCGCGAAAAAGCCGGGCGGCTTTACGGACGCGGTGCCTGCGACACTAAAGGCAGCGTGGCCGCGATGCTGTCGGCGCTGGGTGAGGTCGCCGCCGCGAAGCAGCGGCCGGCCGCGACGGAGATTGTCTTTGCCGCGCTGATTGACGAGGAGAATGCCCAGGCCGGCTCGCGGGCGCTGGTTGCCAGTGGCTTGAGGGCGGACCTGGCCATCGTCGGTGAACCTACTCTTTGCCAGGTCGTCACGGCGCACAAAGGCAGTCTCTGGCTCAAGCTGGAAACTCACGGCAAGGCGGCCCACGGTGCGAAACCTGAGTTGGGCGTGAACGCCATCCGTGAAATGGCGTGTGTTGTCACTTTGCTGGAAACGGATTACGCCCGCGCCTTAAGCCGTCAGCATCACCCGCTGCTGGGTCATGGCACCGTCAACGTAGGTGTTATCACCGGTGGCCGGCAGCCGAATGTGGTGCCGGATCGCTGCGAGATTGTGATTGATCGCCGCACACTGCCCGGCGAGACGGAGGCGGGCGTGCGGCGGGAGATTGGCGCGTTACTGCGGCGGGGCGGTTTGGAGGCAACGATGACGGGCACGAAACTCGCGCCCTGTCTGCCGCTGGAGACGGACCCACGGTTACCGCTGGTCCAACAGTTGGGCGCGTGCGCCGGCCAGGCGAGTTTGCTGGGCGTGGACTACTTCTGCGACGCGGCAGTGCTGGCGGCGGGGGGAATCCCCAGCGTGGTCTTCGGCCCCGGCGACATCGCCCAGGCGCACACAACGGATGAGTGGATTGCGCTGAAGTCGCTGGAGCGGGCTAAGGGTATATTGGTCCGGTTCCTAAGTTCGTTACCATGAGCAAGGCGACATTCTTTCGGCAGAGCGGGTGGATGATGTTTGCCACCGTGGCCGGCGGCGCGCTGATGTGGTTGGTGCATTTTCTGTCCAAGCGCATTCCCGAATCGGAATACGGCACACTGGTGTCGCTGCTGGCTATCGCGATGCTCGTGCCGGTGGGGCCACTGGGGGCGGTGTTTGTGCAGCAGACGGCGCTGGCGCTGGCGACGGGCCGGAAGCGGCAACTAACCCGCATGATCCGCATTACTTTGCTGGCGTTGCTGGCGCTGTGGCTGGGGGCGGCGGTCATAGTGCTACTGTTCCAGAGCACCATTCTCCAAGCACTCCAGATCACCAATCCCGGCGCGTTATGGATCACGATGCTGGTGGTGCTGGGCAGCATGGGGCTGCCGGTGTTCTTCGGCTTGCTGCAAGGCGCGCAAAACTTTCTCTGGCTGGGCTGGGGCTCCATCATCAACGGTGCCGGACGGGTGGGGGCGGCGGCGTTTATCGTGCTGGTGCTGGGTGGGTTCGCAGTGGGCATCATGACGGGAGTCTGCGTGGGCATCGCGGTGACACTGACGGTCTGCGCCTGGCAGACGCGGCCTTTGTGGCGTGGGCCGTCAGAGCCTTTTGACGGGCGCAAACTGCTGGCGAAAGTGGTGCCGCTGGCCTTGGGGTTTGGGGCCTACCAGTTCCTGTTCACCGCTGACACCATGTTTGTGAAACACTATTTCACGGCGGAGGAAACAGGGTATTACGGCTTGGCGGGAACTCTTTCCCGGGCCTTAGTCTGGGTGGTGGGACCACTGACGGCGGTAATGTTTCCGAAGATTGTTCACAGTGCGGCCAAGGCAGAGAAGACGGACCTGCTGGGAATCACTCTGGCGGGGACGGCGCTCCTGGCAGGTGGCGGGGCGCTGGCGCTCTGGCTGTTGTCGCCGTGGCTGATCCCGTTCATTGCTAAGCCTTCCTATGTGGCGGTGGGGGTTAAACTTATTCCGTGGTATGCCGCAGCCATGGTGCCGCTGACGCTGACTAACGTGCTCCTGAGCAACTTACTGGCGCGGGGGCGGTTCGGAGTCGTGCCCTGGCTAGTGGGGGTGGGGGTGGCCTACGTGTTCGCACTAACTCGCTTCCACGACAGTCTGGTGATGGTGCTGCAAACAGTGGGGGTGTTTGGCTTGTTAGCCTTTGGGGTGTGCGCTGGGTTCACCTGGGGCAAGGCGGCGGTAAGTTTGGGAGGGTGTGGGGAGAAATCCGAAACCCGAAATCTGAAATCCGAATGAAATCCGAAATCCGAAATCCGAAATCCGAAAAGTCCCTCTGTCCGGGGCGGTTCTTCGACAACCCGGTTCTAGGCAGCCAGGCTCCAGCCGCGCCGGCTGTAGCCGCTGAATTCGGCGGCCCGGCGGAAGCCTCGCCCTGCCAACGCCGGGGTTTTGAAAGAACCGCCCTAGGCAGAAGGACTTTTCGGATTTCGGATTTCGGACTTCCTTCGGATTTCGGATTTCGGATTTCGGATTTGGCGACGTGGTTGCCGGACGGTTTGAAACGAGGTACGACGCCATGACTCTCGTCTCAATGCTCTTATACGGCGGCCTGGGGTTGGCGGTTTCCCTGGCCGTTATTCCAGTCATTATCAAACTAAGTCAGGCGTGGGGTCTGGCGCATGGCATCCGCGACGCGCACCATACCCATCGAGTGCCGGTGCCGCGCTTGGGCGGTGCGGCGGTGATCGCGGCGTTCCTGGTGGTGGAACTAATTACGTTGGTTTTCTCTCCGGTGACGACCGCCCAGGCCAAAGATCAACTCACGATCATCCTTGGGTCAGTCGCCATTTTCGCGCTCGGTTTCTGGGACGATTTGCGGCCCATCGGTGCCACCCGGAAGCTGCTCCTGCAAATCCTGGTGGCGTCGCTGGTTTATGCCATGGGCATCCGCATCGAGATACTGAAGATTCCGTTCACCGACGTGGTCCTGGAATACTGGGGGCTGAATTACCTGGGGACAGTGTTCTGGCTGGTCAGCCTCACCAACCTGATCAACCTCGTGGACGGAGTGGACGGGCTGGCGGGCGGCATCTGCCTCATGCTGATGGCGCTGATGGCCTACGTGGGTCACGCGAACTGCAATCTGCATCTGTTGGCGGCGGGATTGGTAGGCGGACTGGCCGGCTTTCTCCGGTTCAATTTCCCCCCGGCGCGCATCTACCTGGGCGACGGCGGTGCGTATTTCCTGGGGTTTCTCATCGGCATCATGACCATCGTCAGTTCGCAGAAAGGCACGGTGATGGCGGCGCTGATGGCCCCGCTGTTCGTGCTGGCGCTGCCCATCCTGGACACCTCGCTGGCCATCCTGCGGCGCGGTTTGCAGGGGTTGCCCATCTTCCGTGCGGATCGCCGCCACATTCACCATCGGCTGCTGGAAACCGGCGTGCCGCAGCGGAAGATCGTGCTCGGCATCTATGCCTTCACGGCCTTGTTTCTGATGCTGGGCTTCATCGCATTCTGGTCCAAGGGGATGTGGATTCCCAACCTACTGGGACTAGGCGTGCTGGTCGTGTTACTGTTGGCCGGGCAGTTGAACTTCAGCCGGGAGTGGTTCGCCGTGGGCCGCGTGCTCGGCAATTCCCTCGACATGCGGCAGGAAGTCCAATTCGCCCTTAGCCTGACCAACTGGCTCGTGCTGTCCGCCACGCGGGCGGCGTCGCTGGAGGAACTGTGGGAAGATTTTATCTTCGCCGCGCACAAGCTGGGATTTTGCTACGCCCGGATACAACTCGAGGACGGCGAGCGCGTTTGGGAGCACCCCGACAACTCTAGTGGACGTAAGATCGTTCGCCGCGAAATGCTACGCAGCCCCTACGGCACCTTAGAACTGGGCGCCCGGCAAGGCACGGACAGTCTCCCGGATAACTTGCCTCCACCTGCCGCCGCAGTGTTAAAAGCCACTCGCCCGGCCCTCTCCGACAACGTCTTCAGCATCACTGGCGAACTGTTGGCCGAAGGCTGGCTCAAAGCCGCCCGGCGCTGGTCAAAAGTGCGACAACTCCCGCCACGTTTCGACGCCACCACCGGCCAGGCCAACGTCGTCCCGTTCAAAGCCGCGCGGCGTGCCGGCATGTCCGACACCCAACCGGGCTGAGTTCGCGGACTTATCCTCTTCCCGGCGCATGGGCCAACGCCACCTTTTTCGATGCCTGTGCTGCTTGATTTGCCGGTGCGACTCCGCGTGGTGGCGGGCGAACTCCCGCTGCCGCATCGCCTCCAGCGCCGTTCGCGGCTGAACCACCCACTAACTGTGTCCCCGTGCCAAGCTGGGATTGCCGTCTGCCTTTCAACGGCCCGCACAAAAGGACGACCTCTTCGCACCCCTCTGACCTCCGCTATGACCTGGGTCACGTAAGGCAGTCTCAGAACTTCTGACAGCTTTCCCAGCCCAGCAAGACATAGCGCGGCTGAGCCGCAACCAATCAGGTGGGCAACCCGATTCAACGCCGAGGTCGCAGAGTGGCTCCGCCAAGGGTCGCAGAGGAAAAGCTTTCTCTGCGGGACTCCGCGCTAACCTTGGCGTCCTCTGCGTTAAAGAAATCTTCGCCGAACGCGACGAAGTTGGGAGATAACACTGCAAAGAAAGTCAGGCCAAGCGCAAAAAGGCCATTGCCCGACAGCAGCAATTACGCGATGATCTGCGCCGACGTGCATACCACAGAAGAACTCCGATCGCCCGTGCTTTTGGCTGCCCTGAAACCCGATCTCGAAGGTCGTGGTTTCGACTATCTCCTATGCAAGGTCACCTCCGTGTTTTCGGCTTCCCTGGCAAAGCTTGATATAAGAGCGTGTTTGAAAAGTCGCCTGGCGGTAGGGCGAGGCTCCGGCCGAGCCTCGACGGCAGCAGCCGCGCGCTGGTTCCGAAAGGCTCGGCCGGAGCCTCGCCCTACCGCTGGGCGACTTTTCAAACACGCTCTCGCAAGGATCCTTGCATGAAGCTGAACCTGCAAGGCAAAGTCGCCTTAGTAACCGGCGGTTCCCGTGGCATCGGGGCTGCCATCGGCCGCAGCCTCGCCGCCGAAGGCGTCCATGTCGGCTTCAACTACCATACCAATCCGGAGTCAGCCGAAGCCCTCGCTGCTGAGTTGCGGGCGGCCGGCGTCAAAGCGACTACTGTGCGCGCCGATCTGGGTGACGAAGCGTCCGTCCTTAACTTCATTGCCCAAGTTTCGGCCGAACTTGGCGCCATTGACATCCTTGTCAATAACGCGGCGGTCTGTCCCAGCGGCCCCATGGAAAGCTATTCCTGGGAGACTTGGGACCGCACGCTTCGCGTTAATGTTACCGGGGTCTTCCTTGCCTGCCGCGAACTGGCTAAGTCTTGGCGGCAACGGCAAGCCCGGGGCAAAATCATTAACATTGTTTCGCAGGCCGCCTTCCTTGGCTCCACCTCCGGCCATTTGCCTTATGACAGCAGCAAGGGTGCCCTCGTCTCCATGACCCGCGCACTGGCCCGGGAATTGGGGCCGGAGGGCATCACGGTCAATGCCATCGCCCCAGGCATGGTGAAAACCGAAATGGTCATTAAGAACCTCGAAACCAAACTCGACTTCTACCTCTCACGCATCCCGCTCAAACGGGTAGCCGACCCCGATGAAATCGCCAATATCGTCACCTTCCTCGCTTCCGATGCCGCCTCTTACATTACCGGTGCCACCATTGATGCCACCGGCGGCATGCTGATGCACTAACCGAAATCCCGCAAGCAAACCAACTCTCTGCGTGAACATAACCTAGGAATCCATTATGACTGAAATGTCCATGTCCGTGCGCCTCCGGCTTAGCATGATGATGTTTTTTCAATTCATGCTCTTCGCGGTCTTCTGGTCGCAGTTGGCCACCTATCTGGACAAGATCGGCGTCGCGGGCCTTTTCAAGGCGCTGATCCTCAGTTCCATGGCCATTGGTTGCCTGGCATCCCCGATCATCGGCATGATTGCCGACCGGTTTTTTCCAAGCCAAAAGGTTCTGGCGGCGGTTAATTTTCTGGGGGCGATCTTCCTGGCCATTGCCGGCCTGCAAAGTAATCCCGTGACTGTTTTCGTCTGTCTGCTGGCCTTCATGCTCTGTTACATGCCGACCTGGGGACTCACCGGGGCTATTGCCATGTCGCATTCCCCCTCCGACAAATTCCCTCAAATCCGTGTCTTCGGTTCCATTGGTTGGTGGGCCTCCGGCGTCTTCAGCCTGGTCGCCATCAAGCTCCTGAACAGGCCGGGGTTCGATGGCACCGCCACCCCACTCTTCTGTGGTGCCGCCGTCAGCATAGTCAGCGCCCTCCTCGCCTTGACACTCCCTAACACCGCGCCTCCCGCCAAGGGTCAACCTATGTCGGTCATGGATGCTTTGGGTCTCCGCGCCCTCTCCTTGATGAAAGACCGCAACTTCGCCGTCTTCATCCTCGTTTCCTTCCTCGCCATGATTCCCTTCACCATCTACTGGTCCTACTGTTCGGTATTTCTCGAAGCACAAGGCTTTAAGTATATCACCATCACGATGAACTGGGGACAGTTCGCCGAAATGTTTCTGATGCTGATGGTCACGGTCGCACTCACCAAAATGGGGGTTAAATGGGCCATGGCCATTGGTCTGCTCGCTCTCGTCCTCCGCTATGTTGCCTTCTATCTCGGCGGTGCCTTTGGGATTGATGCCCTTTACTTCGTCGGCATCCTTGTCCACGGCATCATCTTCGGCTTCTTCTTCGTCGGCGGTCAAATCTACATTGCTCGCAAGGCCCCCAAGGAAATCCAGGCCCAAGCCCAGGGCTTCATCTTCCTCGTTACCTTCGGTCTTGGTCTGCTCGTCGGAAACTTTGTCAACGGTGCCCTCATTGATCATTACACCACCACCATTAACTCTGTGAAAGCCTATGACTGGCAGACTATCTGGGCCATAACCACTGGCATCACCGTCGTGCTGCTCGTTCTTTTTCTCCTGCTTTTCAAGGATGACTCGGTGCCCACCACCACCCAAGGGAAGGCATAACTGTTATGACCCATTACTTCCTCGGCATAGACAACGGCGGCACCATGTCCAAGGCGGCGCTCTTTCGCGCGGACGGCGTTGAAGTCGCCTCCGCTGCTCGCAAGGTCGAAATCATTGAATCTCGCCCCGGTTGGTCCGAGCGGTCCGCTGACGCCATGTGGCAGGACACCGCCGCCGCCATCCGTGAACTGCTGGAGCGCACCACCATTAGTCCCGCCGACATTGTTGCCATCGCCTGTACCGGACACGGCAACGGACTTTATCTCGTGGATGCCGACGGCTCTCCCGTCCGCAACGCCATCAATTCAATGGATGGCCGCGCCGCCGACATTAGCGCCCGTTGGAAACAGGACGGCACCGCCGCCAAGGCCCTGCCGCTGACCGCCCAGTGCGTCTGGCCCGCCCAACCGAACGCCCTTCTCGCCTGGCTCCGCGACCATGAACCAGAGACTCTCGCCCGGGCTAAGGCCATTCTCTTCGCCAAGGATTTCATCCGTCTTAGACTTACTGGCGAAACTTGGGCTGAGTTGACTGACATGTCCGGCAGCAGCCTGATGAATGTCGTCTCTGGTGAGTACGACGATGCGGTCCTTGATCTCTTTGGCATCCTCGATTTGAAACACCTCCTTCCCCCGCTCAGAAAGAGCCACGATCTCTGTGGTCGCGTCACCGCTAAGGCCGCTGCGGAGACCGGCCTGGCCACCGGCACCCCGGTCGCGGGCGGTATGTTCGACATTGATGCCTGCGGTCTCGCTTCCGGCATTGTGGATGAGGCCCAGATGTCCCTGGTCTCAGGCACCTGGGGCAACAACCAATACATTGCCCGCGCTCCCTTGATTGACAAGGATCTCTTCATGACTTCCTGCTATAGCATTCCGGGTTGGTTCCTGATGCTCGAAGGCAGTCCCACTTCCGCCAGTAATCTCGAATGGTTCGTTTCGCAAATCCTCGATGGCATCTCGCCAACTAACGGCAAATCCCGCTACGCCCACTGTGACGATCTGGTCGCCGACCTGGGTGATCCGTCTCTCGACACTCCAATCTTTCTTCCGTTCTTATACGGATGCAACTTACCCAGTCCCGCACCAGGTGCGTTCGTCGGACTCAAAGCGAAGCATGCCCGCCCGGAAATGCTTCGCGCCGTCTATGAAGGCGTCGTGTTCTCTCACTTCACTCACCTTAAACGCCTCCTCCAGTTCCGACCTGCTCCCGCATGTATCCGCTTCACCGGCGGTGCCGCCCGTAGCCGCGTCTGGGTTAAGATGTTCGCCGACTGTTTCCAGATTCCCATCGAAATCCCCGCCGGCTCCGAACTCGGCGCGTTGGGTGCCGCCATCGCCGCCGCTGTTGCAATCGGCCACTACCCCGACTACCCTTCGGCTGTCCGCGCCATGACTCGCATTGCCCAACGCCACGAACCTGATCAGTCCTTAGGCGACACCTATCGCCGGAAATTCTCCCGGTACCTGGCCACGGCGGATGCCTTGGCCTCCATTCAATAAACCTACATAACTAAAACACCTACTATGAAACTGTATATCACGATGAGCTTGGCAGTGATCTGTGCCGGTTGCGCACCACAAACGTCCCCAACGCCGAGTCAACTCCTGAAACCTCGCGTTGGGTTCCTATTACCTGATAAGTACAACAGTCCGGATGGCATGACCATCGGCAAGGACGGTTACATTTATCTTTCAATGAACAACGTCGTTCACCAGGAATTTCCAGGCATGATCCTGAAGATCACGCCCGACGACAAACTGGAAGAAGTCATCACCTTGCCGCCCCACCCCGAGACGAAACTTGCCAGCCCGTTGGGCAATGCCTTCGGCGCGGATGGCAATTTGTACGTAGCCGATTGCCAGGCGTTCTGCACCAAGGAACCAGGCAAGTCACGGGTCCTGCGCGTGAACATGAAGGACGGCAAGGCGACTGGCTGCGACGTCGTGGCGGTCGGGCTTAACATGGCCAACGGATTGGCGACGCGAGGCGATAGCGTGTATGTCTGCGAGACAACGATCAACAGTGATGCGCCTATGCCGAGTGGCGTCTATCGGTTCAAAATCAGCGAACTCAACCCCGCCAATCCCGTCAAGGTCACTGGCCTCGACGATCCGCACTTAGTCGTAAAGCTTTCTACCCAGAACAAGGAACACAAAGTCGGTGCCAACGGCCTCGATTTTGACGCCGCCGGCAACATGTACGTCTGTAACTTCGGTGACCGCGAGGTGATCAAGGTCACGTTCGACGAGGGCGGCAAGGTTATGACGCAGTCAGTGCTCGCCAAAGACCAGGGCATGGAGAGTTGCGACGGCTTGCATGTGGACTCGCAGGGTAACTGCTGGGTAGCTGATTTCCTCGGCAACGCCGTAGTCAAAATCAGCCAAGCCGGCAAAGTTACCATAATCGCCAAGAACGGCGAGAGCGACGGTGCTGATGGCAGCCTCCACGCCCCGTCAGAGTGTATCCGGCGCGGCGACAAGGTCTATGTCTCGAACATCAACCTGACGTACGGCCCGCACAAATCCAGCCAGGTCTATACGATCTCCGTGATTGACCTGAAATAGGCTGAACAGGAAGACCATGCCCACATTCTGAACCTTGTGATGACTAATCGTTTGATGATGTTTGTGGCCATCGCGGCATGGGTGGCGGCGGCCGGATTGTTAGTTGCGGAAGATGCCCCGGCACCCAAATTCAGGTTTGATCCGAACAGCAAAGGCTTGTCCATGGGTGAGGGAGACCGGCTGCGTGTGTTGCGCCGGGAATTTGCCGGCCTCAATGTGGAAGCCTTGGAGCGCGCGATCAATAACCTGGCCAATACATTCCCGAAGAAGTACGATGGGCCAACTCACCGCGCGGCGCTCGAAGTGTTCAAGACCAGGAAGACTGATCTGAAAACTATCCTGGATAGCGGTGACCAGGCCAAGATGGCTGAGGCCGGGGTTCTGTTGATGGGCGTTCGCAGGGCGCTGCTCGCCAACCCTCTGCTTGATGACGCTCAGGTCATGATGGTGCGCCGTCAGCGCGGCAATGGCTTTATCTCCCTGAACAGTCACTGCCATGTGACCATTGAGCGAGGAGGGTTTGACGATTCGATCATCGTGCTATCCAACCTGCGTGGCAAACTGCGGTTCGACCCCTTGTATAAACCAACCGGCGACGCGATTGTGCGGGATGTCGAACCTGATTTCTCGGCCGACAAGATGCTTTTCTCGAGTATGGATGAGAAACGCAAGTGGGCGGTTTTTGAAATCAAGGTGGACGGCACGGGACTCAAGCAGGTGTCGCCCAAGGACTATCCCGATGTGGACTGGTTTGACGGATGTTACCTGTCGGACGGCCGGATCATTTTGCTATCCACAGCCTCTTACCAGGCACTGCCCTGCGAGAACGGAAGCCGTCCGATGGCGCAGACTTATATCTGCGATCCTGTTTCGGGCAAGGTCCGGCAGCTCACCTTTGAGCAAGACTCGGATTACACGCCGTCCATCAACAATGACGGGCGGGTGCTTTATACCCGCTGGGAGTATTCGGACCTCATGCATTATTACTCCCGCATACTGATGACCATGAATCCTGACGGCACGTCGCAGTTCTCCGAGTACGGGAGTGGTTCGTATTACCCGACGGCCATCCTACAGGCGCGCGCGATTCCCGGTAGCAAGCAGAAGGTGGTGGCAATCGTCGGCGGGCACCATGACGTGGCGGAGACTGGACGCATGGTGATATTCGACCCCTATCTCGCCCGAAAATACCCGTTTAAGTACCATCCTCCTGCCAAGGACTGGGGACCGGCCGGTTCCTTCCTCCGCATCAACACCGAGGTTCTGCCCGCCGAGGAAACCGGATGTGTTGCGGAGATTCCCGGATGGGGCCAGCGAGTCGTGGGTGATGTGTGCGACCAGCAGACCGGCAACCAGTATGAACTTGGCCGGCCGATGTTTGTGCATCCATGGCCTATGAATGAAAACTTCTTTCTGGTAAGCGCCAAGCCCAAGAATGTGGACCGCTGGGGCATTTACTTGGTGGACACCTTCGACAACATGACTTTGCTGGCGGAGGACACGGGGGCTTCCTTGTTCGAACCTATCGTACTGAAGGCACGTCCGTGTCCGCCGGTCATACCGGACCGCATCACGCCCGGCGTGAAGATGGCCTCGGTACACATAGCGAATATTTACATGGGGCCGGGTCTTAAGGGCGTTCCAGTCGGTTCGGTCAAGGCGCTCCGCCTGTTTGCCTATCATTTCAACTACGTGGGTACCGGCGGGCATGAGTCTCTCGGCGTCGAGGCCGGTTGGGACATCAAGCGCATCCTTGGGACAGTGCCTGTGGAGTCCGACGGATCGGCGTGTTTCGAGATTCCCGCCAATACACCGATTTCGATTCAGCCGCTGGATGCCGATGGAGCGGCGCTACAGTTGATGAGGTCGTGGCTTGTCGGCATGCCCAATGAGCGCGTTTCCTGCGTCGGGTGTCACGAAGACAACCGGAGTTCGGTGCCGACGATCCGGACGCAGGCGGACAAGAAACCTATGTGCAAGATCACGCCCTGGTATGGCGAGGTGAGACCCTTTGGGTTCGACCATGAGGTGCTTCCCGTCCTGCAGAAGTATTGCCTCGGGTGTCACGACGGATCCCAGCGCCCGGCGGGCCTCAAGCCCCCGAACATGGGTAATGGTTACAAACTGATCCATCCGTATGTGCGGAGGCCGGGGCCGGAAAGCGAAATGGAAATGCTACCGCCGATGGAATACCACGTTTCGACAAGCCCACTGATCCAGATGCTGAAGAAAGGGCATTACGGGGTGAATCTCGACCGCGAAGGGTGGGATAGGTTGTATGCCTGGATAGATCTTAACGCGCCCTTCAAAGGGAAGTGGAGTCCCGGCGATTTCGAAGGGCGGAAGCAGAAGGACCGTCGGCTGGAGCTGGCAACCTTGTTCGCCAACAACGACGTATCTCCCGAGGACGAGTACGACCGCAGAGAGCAGGAGATCAGAGAAGGACCTAAGCCTGAATACGTGCAACCGCGGAAGGTGGCGCCGGTTGCCAATGCTAACCTGAGCGCGCCAGGTTTTCCGATGACGGCGGAACAGGCCAAAGAACTCCAAGGCAAGACGGGTGAAACCCGCAAGCTGGTAAAGTTGCCAGACGGCACGGCGGTCGCGTTTGTGAGGGTTCCCGCAGGCGCGTTTGTCATGGGCAGTCCCGACGGGTTTTCCGATGAGTCCCCGTGTGCCGTGGTGAAGATCGGCAAGCCGTTCTGGATGAGTGAGTGCGAGATCAAGAATTCGGAATACGCGAAATTTGATCCGGGGCATGACACACGTTACATAGACCAGCATGGCAAGGATCATAACTTCCCGGGTTACATTGCCAACCATGCCGACCAACCGGTTGCCCGTGTGACTTGGAGCCGCGCCATGGACTTCTGTTCGTGGATGTCCAAGGCGACGCGACTGAAGGTCAACCTGCCGACGGAGGCGCAGTGGGAATGGGCGGCCAGGGCCGGCACAGCGGGCGATTTCTTCTACGGCAGCCGTAATGATGACTATTCGAAGCATGCGAATCTAGCGGGCAGAGAGGTCCGTTGGAACAAAGTTGGATTCGAGGGCGGGCCGATCATCATGCATCGCAATCCTTATCCGCCGGAAATGAACTTCCCGCTCCATGACGAGCGTTTTGAGGACAAGTGGTTTGTCGTGGATTTTGTCGCGCAGTATGAGGCCAATCCGTGGGGCTTGAAGGACATGATCGGCAATGTGAACGAGTGGACCAGGTCCAGCTACAAGCCCTATCCTTACAACGACGATGACGGCCGGAACGGCTGTGACGTGAAGGAGCGCAAGGTCGCCCGCGGGGGTTCATGGGCGAGCCGGCCGGTTGATGCCAGGTCGGCGATTCGTTTGCCGTTCGAGACGTTCCAACCGGTCTATGACGTGGGCGTCCGCTTAGTCATTGAGGAGCAAGATTAATTCTAACTCGACATGCGGAGGGCTGGCTAATCATGGAGCGATGGCAGTTCTGACGACTGTAACAACGGGCGCCAGTCAGGTGTTGCATACGCCGGTTTCAGCCCGGAAGGGCGAGAGAGAATAGCCCAGCGTTTCAACGCTGGGAACAGCGGGCCAACTGGGCGACAAGTCCCGCCAGGGACGACAGGAAGTCTGTGTTGGGCCATCAACTTTCTGCCGTCCCTGACGGGACTGAACTTCTGCTCAGCCCCAGGCCCAGCGTTGAAACACTGGGCTATTCTCTCTCGCCCTTCCGGGCTGAAACCGGCGTATGCAAAACCTGATTTGTGCCAGGTAACAACCCCGTCTATGGGATGATCTGGACTAGCAGGGTTGCGCTTGGTGAAAGCCTCCACTCACGGCGTCAGCACTACCCGCAAAGCCTCACCACTTTCCATGAGTGCGAAGGCCCGCTGGATGTCGTCGAGTTTCAGGATGTGGCTGGCGATCTTCCCGACCGGGAGCGAGCCACCGGCGATCAACTCCACCGCGCGCTGAACATGGGTCGCCGTCGAATCGCTGGTGCCGACCACGCGCAGTTCGCCGTAGTGCATCGGCCGGCTGTCCACGTTGAGCAGGCTCTTGCCGGCAGGCAGCGAGGCGAAGAGGCAGACCGTGCCACGCTTGCGCACCAGCGTCATTGCCTGCTCTTGAGGCTGTGCGGCTGGTGCCGCCACAATAACCACATCGGCACCGTAGCCGCCGGTTTCGTCCCTGATGGCTTTTGTTAGATCGTCCGAGGCCGGGTCCACGAGTCGGTCGAAGCCAAACGCCTCGGCTTGTCTCAGGCGGGCCGGATTGATTTCACTGAGGATGATCTTCGACGCGCCATACTCACGCGCGACGCAGGCGTTGAGGATGCCCATCGGCCCCGCACCGAGCACGGCGACGACATCGCCTTGGACGATGCCGCAGTTTTCGGCGGAGTTGACGCAGCAACTAACTGGCTCCGCGAGTGCGGCGTGGATCGCCTTCACCGCAGCGGGAACTTTAACAACATGGCCCTGCTGTAAG
This sequence comes from uncultured Verrucomicrobiota bacterium, assembly GCA_903847485.1. Classification (GTDB taxonomy): domain Bacteria; phylum Verrucomicrobiota; class Verrucomicrobiia; order Limisphaerales; family JAJXZI01; genus CAINDV01. The sequence goes on along the minus strand of CAINDV010000983.1, from coordinate 7,213 downwards.
GCACGCGGGGGAACCGTGACTAACTCCGCCATGCCGCCGTTGTAATAGAAGCCCATCGGCCGAAGGTCGGTGCAAAGGTTTCGCCAGCCGCGCCGGCAATAGAGGCACTCACCGCAGGATATCGAGGTCGCCATCACCACGCGCTCGCCGATGGCGAAGCCTTGCACGTTCGCACCGACGGTCTCGATGAGACCGGTGAATTCGTGGCCTATGGTGATCGGCGGCCTCATACGCGGGTTGCCGGACTTATAGGCTTTCCAGTCCGAGCCACAGACAGCACAGGCGTCCACCTTGATGCGGATTTCGTCCGCACCACACACAGGCATAGGCACCGGCTCGCAGCGTATGTCGAGCGGCCCGTGATAGACGACGGCCTTAATAGTTGCCACTGGCGTCTCCTCCATCCAGCACGGCTTCCGTGGAACCGACTCCGAGGCGGTTAGCACCCTGCGCGAGATAGCCGACAGCGGCTTGCCAGTCACGGATGCCGCCGGAAGGCTTCACGCCGAGCCGGCCGCCAACAGTCTTGAGCATCACGGCAACGATCTCCGGCGTCGCGCTGCCTGGACCGAACCCGGTGGAGGTTTTGACGAAATCCGCGCCAGCTTCCTCAGTGATGAGGCAGGCTTTGGCAACCTGTTCAAGCGTTAGGTAACCACTCTCCTGGATAACTTTGACAAGCACGCCGTGCGGCTTAGCAACGGCGACGACAGCGGCAATGTCGCGGCGGACATAGTCATAGTCGCCGGCGAGGAACTTGCCGATGTTCATCACCATGTCGAGTTCGCGTGCGCCGTCCTTGATGGCCAGCTCTGCTTCCAGCGCCTTGACTTCCGGCCGGTGATGACCATTCGGAAAGCCGATGACGACCGAGACGAGCACCGGGCTGCCAGCGAGGCATTTCGCGGTAAGCGCCACGTCGCATGGCCGGACACACATGCTTTTCACGCCACGAGCGACGCACATCTGCGCGTGCCTCTCGACATCGGCATCAGTGAAGTTAGGCTTGAGCACCGCGTGGTCAATCGCTGCGGCGACTTCGGATAGGCTGTATTGTTTCATGCTAGGTTTTCTGACTTAGTGCATTTCACGACCGCCGGTGACGTTGATGGCCTGGCCGGTCATGTAGTCGGCACCGCTCGATGACATGAACAAGGTCACGGCGACGATGTCCTCGATTTGCGCCAGGCGCTTAAGCGGGACTTTGGAGGTGAACTGCTTCACGACTTCTTCACGCGATTTGCCGAGGTTCTGGATGTAGCCGGCGCTGACGTTGTTCCAGACGCCGGTATGGTCGGTGATGCCGGGGCATAGGCAGTTCACCGTGATCCCGAAATCAGCCAGTTCGTAGGCCAGTGCCTGCGTGAAACCGATGACAGCGGCTTTCGCGGCGGAATACGGACTCATGATCGCCGAGCCGGTCTTGCCGGACTTGGAACTGAAGTTGACTATCTTGCCATATTTGTTCGCCTTCATAAGCGGCACGATGTGCTTGGTGAAGAAGAACGTGCCTTTGCAGTTCACGCCGAAGATGCGATCCCATTCGGCTTCGGTGATCTCTTCGACTTTGCCTTGACCCACAACGCCAGCCACGTTGACAAGGATGTCCACCGCGCCACCACCGAACTTCGCCGCGCCGGCCACGACGGCTTGGACTTCTGCTTCGTTGGTGACATTGGCGGCAAGGCCAGCAACGTGAGCGCCTTTGGCTTTGAGTTCGGCGATGGACTTGTCCACGCCGGCTTGGGCGATATCGGTGATAAAGACTTTCGCCCCGCCCTCGGCGAAACCTTGGGCGATGCTTTTGCCAATGGCACCTGCGGCACCGGTGATAAGAGCGTTCTTGTTGTCGAAACGGAGGTTCATGGTTCTGGGTTGTCTAAGGGTTCAATCTCTTTGCTCTTCAGATTCTGGTCGTTGAATACAAGACTCTGCTTGGAGTCACCTCCGAGTATCTCGATGTGTTCCTCTCCCTTCAACGCGTAGGTGCGGATCTCTGTGTTGCCATTCGGAAGTCCACGCCTCGCATAGACACTTGGAACCTCGACCTTGACAGTATGACTCCCGGCTGCCAAGCGTAGGACCGTCTCGTCCGGTTCGTAGTTCCCGACAAACCTACCATCAACGTAGATGCGCACATCACGCAAGCTACCTTCCATGCCGAGCAAGGACGGCACCCTGACCGCCAAAGCGCCAAGGGTTACCGCCCCTGGCACCTCGTGATTTTGACTAACACATCCGCCAATTAGAGCGACGCAGATGAACAGCAGCAGAGAAAGGCTGTGTTTCACGGGGCACAACTTGGATACTGCCCAACAGTTACGCCGACGCTCTACGGGAAGACGATCTTGGGGTCGCTGTGCCGAACCGCGGCATTGTCGTGGTAGCTGGCCGCTTCCGTAATGATCGCGCCTTCGGGGCCGGCGAACTGCCAATGCCGCGCGGTGGGCCGGTTGAGCTTGGCCGATTGGCCCGGCTCAAGGATCGTCTCGTGCCAGACAGAGACATTGTTCTTCTCAAAATCGGGCACCACCGCGTGCAGATTGGGAGTGCGCTCGCCTTCGCCATAGACATAGGAAAGACCGTACCGGACGGTCCAGCCTTCCATCTTGGGCACCGCTTTTTCCGTCTTGAGGTGGTAATGCTCGGGCAGCATCTGGTTGGGAAGCAGGTAGAGATCCTGGACCATGTAGTTGCCGTCCAAGTCATTCAGGAAGCCGACCGCGGCCAGTCCCAGCTTGGTGAACTGTCCCAGCCCGTAATCAGAAATCCAAAGCTGCTCGCGGATCCCTTTGAACACCGGGTAACTGTGGTAACGCATCAACTCGATGATTGCGTCCTTGCCCGCTTCGGGATCGAACTTGCCATTCTTGTAGAAAGTCTCGTTCCGAAACGACAGTTTCGGCTTGCTGGCGGCTGTCGCCAGGCTCGGCTTGCCAATGGCCAGCAGCCCCATGCCAGCGCCGATCACTTTCAGGGCGGTGATTCTTTTCATATTTGATTCCAGTTTCATGTTAGTGTGTTCAGTCTGTGTTCTTAGTCCCCGCGCGGCGTACCAAGTGTGAGGCCAAACGTCACCAAGCCACATCACTATCAGTTCCACCGGCGGACGCACAATTAGACCAGATGCGCAACGCCTTGTCAACCTCGATGATCTGGGTTAGTAGCGGGGCGCCCACTTCAGATCGCTGCCGGCCACGGACTTCAGCACGCCCAAGCGCTTCAGCGTAGGCTTGCGGTAGGCTTTGCGGACGCGGTTGGTTGGGCGGTCTGCGACGGCGGGACGGGGTGGCGGTTCGTTACGTTTCATAGCTAGGAGTTAGTGTCCGAGTGATGCTGCTGTTGGTGCTGCTTGTGAACGCCGGCGATTAGTTGCCCCAAGTGCCCGGCGGCGACGGCGGCGGTGCCCAAGACGGATCGCTGCCCACTACTGACTTCAACACGCCCATGTGCTTCAGCACGGGCTTGCGGTAGGCCTTGCGGGTGCGGATGGACGGTTTGCCTTCAGCCGTGGGCCGGGGTGACGGTTCGTTGCGTTTCATGGTGTCGAGCGGGGTTCACAGTTGGTTGCCGCACTTACCAGAGGACGCCGCCAAGCACGTGCTTCACGCCCGGCTGGAGGCTGGAGGCTGCGGGTTGAAGGGCAATACCCGTCCCGGCTTCGCGGGCGCTGACGGCCGGTGCCGGCGAACTGCTCGCGGCGGGGGCGGGGCTGCGCAAACGGTAGAATTGCGCCCCGTCGCCCGTGGGCACAGTCACGGCCTGTTGGCCGTCCACGGTTGCGGGCGTGATGGAAACGTCCGTCCAACCGCTGCTGGCGGCGGCGCTGGCTTCCAATTGCCAACCGCTCAGCGTCTCCGGCCAGGAAAGCTCTAACCCAGCCGCCGTGCGGGTGACACTCAACTTCACCAACTCCGGCAACACCACCAGGTTCCCGCCCGGCGTGTCCGCGATCGTTACCACCGCGCTGGCCCCGACCGCTCCGCCGCCGGTAAGGATGACCACGTTATTCTCGCCTTCCAGCATGGCGCTACCGAGATCGGCGGACACTTCCTGGCTATTAGTCAACGGGTTCAGGCGGAAGCGGCGGCCGTTCATGTTCACCTCCAGCCACTTCAGGCCGGGGCTACCGTTGATAACATGCAAGTAACGCTCCGGCGACAACAGTCCTTCAAACCGCTGCTGCACTTGGTTGCCAGACACGATTTCCAGCGTAGTGAACACCGGGTCGAAGGACTTGCCGAGGCCGCAGGTGTTGATTGCTATGGCGTTCACGTAGGCAGTCGTACTCTCCGCTCCGGTCTTCTTGGCCCACAGAACTACCTTCTGCGGCGCGGAAGGGTCGTTCACTGTCGTCTTCGCATCTACTGTGACCGTGCCGATCGTAGTTCCTCCCGTGTCGGGATCAGTTGAGTTGTCGTATTTTTTGGCAATGCTGATGGAACAGCCATCCAACCGCAAAGCCTGAACACTCGCCAAACCTGACGAACTGATGAACGTCATCTTCAGCAACGTGAAGTCATGCTCGGTCTCTGTGTCCAACACCCAAGAGGGGGTTGCGGCAACACAGGACGTTGTGGTATAGACCAGCTTCACGACCCTGCCATCGAGCACCACGCTGAAAGTTCCGCCAGGGGGCGGCGTCGGCGTAAACAGGCTCGTGTCCACGGTGAATTCGCTCATACTGAATGAAACCACCGAGCCAGACGCGACGGCGATTGGCCAGGTGTAGGTTTGTTCGACGAAGCCACTACCGCTGTAAATCGGTTTGATCTTGAACGTGGCGCTCTTCGTGGCATTGATGGTCAGGTCGCCGGTGATGTTGATGTAGTCCCATTGCGCACCTGCGCTGCCAGTGAGTGCGCTCATTTCCACCTCATACGTGCCGCCAGACTCCCACGTTTGCGAACCGCTGTTAAGCGTGCCGATGCTGGCACCAGGAGCGATGGTGCCGCCGACGGTAACCGAACCGCTCGCTGTGCCGTTGCCAGATAGGGTGCCACCGTTTTGGACTGTGACTGGCCCGCCCAGGGTCATGGCGTTGACGTTCAGATGCCCGCCGCTCTGGATGGTGGTGCTGCCGTTGGCTGTGACATCGGCGGTGAGTGAAACCGCGCCAGCCGTGTTGGCGATAGTAAGGTTATTGACGGAAGCCGGCAAACCGTTGCCGGTGACCTGACTAGCCGTCCCGTTGTAGGTGTAGTTGGCACCGCTGTCGAAGCTGCGACCGGTGGTTTGAATGTTGCCAGTCGCCCCAGAACTGGTGATGCCATCGGCTGAGCCGATGCCAAGCGTGCCGCCGGATGCCAGCGTGAAAGTGCCCGTGCCGGAAATGATGGTACTGCCGGCGCATTTGAGGTTGGCACCACTGTTCACGGTGAGTTGACCGCCAACCACAGTAAGGTTCACATTCAAGTTCACGCCTGCTGAGTTCGCTACGACCAAGGTCGAGTTGACAGCCATTCCTATCGTTCCGGGACCACTGATCGTTTGAGCCGAAGAGCCATTAAGATTGACTGCCCCAGCTGCGGTCGGGCTGAAGTTTAACGCGGCACCGCTGGCGACCGAGATGTTACCCTTGATTGAATGACCGGGAGTGGCCGTGACGTTGAAATTAAAGATTCCCTGCGACACTGTCAGGTTATTGATTGACACGGAGCTCGCACCGCTCGGAGTTATCGCTCCAGCAACCTTTAGCTCAAAGTTAGCATAGGTGCGGCTGGCGAAGGCCGGGGTGGTGGTAGATTGGTGACTGTACAAACTCCCGTTCTGAAAGACCACGACCGATGAGGGCACGCTCGCCCCAAACGGATTGGCTCCCGCTTTGAAGACATAACTCGATCCGCTCGCAAACACGACCGAGTTGAGGTTGACTGTGCCAAAAGCATTCCCGGTGAAACCCGTGTTCGCCGTGAACGTGGCGCCGCTTTGAAATGTAATCGCACTCGCGTCAGTCGCGGTCAATCTGTGAACAGCACCGGCGAAATCCATGGTGCCACTGATGCTACCTGAAGATCCTGTGGGCAAGTTGATAATCAATGCCGTAGTACCGCTAACATTGAGTGTAGACCCACTGGCGACTGATAGCGCCGCCGCTCCGCCACTAACTGTCAGCGTGTTCGCCGCGCCAGCTTGAAGAGCAATCGTGGTCCCACCTGAGACTTGTAACGCGCCAATGGTTTCAGCGGGCACAGCCGTCGCAATGGAGCTGCCGCTACCACTGAACACCAGAATATCTTCGGCGGCCGGCACGTCGCGGCTGGGCGACCAACTTGCTGGCACCGCCCAAGATGCTGCCCCTGTTGTCGCGACCCATGTATAAGGCGTCGCCGCCCACGCTGTCGTGCCCAACAGCGTGAAGTAAAAGAGCGCAGCAAGAAGGCTGACCGGAACGACTTGGCGGGCTGAGTTACTAGTCGAAAGGTTGAGTGTCGCCAAGGTCGGCGGTGCGGCGGTGTGGGATGGCAGGGTTATCATGGAATGAGTTTGCGGTTGTTGAGGGCTTAGCTCTATGAGGTCTCTGGTCGTGTCGTCGGCTAGGTTCAGGTGGTTATGCTTTGCTGTAAGTACAGCGCAGCGGGCGGTGAGTTGAGGAGAATCATTGCGCTGGAGGAGTTGCGCGCGGTCCCGACCGCCAGCAGCCGACCGAGTTGGCGTAAGTGGGTGAGTATTATAGTTGTCATGGTTAGGTTTGTGTTTGTTTGGGATTTCATTTTGGGATCAGGCTAGTTTGCGCACGGGGCTGGGTCGCACTGGTTGGCGGACACTTGGGCGATAGGTGGTTTTGTTCTCATGGCTTGGTGACTGGTTGGACTTCATTCATAAAACCAGTCGCGTCCGGCCCGCCCCGGCCCATCCTGCTGACGGACCATGGCCGGGACTTAGGGGCGTCTGGTTTCGCGTGCCAAGTCATGTTGAACTAAGTATGCGGTTTACCCGTCCGCCAGTTGCCGACCGGCGAAGCAGCAATGGCGGCCCAAGGGCGGCTGTTTGGGGTTGCGTCATCGGGCGTGAGCATGAAGGCAAACCCCTTCGGAGTCAAGCCCCAAATGTCTCTTTTACAGCAAATTCCCCAAAAGGGGCGCATCTCCGTTTTTTGCCAGGCCGCTTCCCGCCCGGCAGGGCGACCGGGAATAGCCCAGCGTTTCAACACTGGGTGGAAACCGCGCGGGCGGAACCCAGCAATTCTCACTATGGGCCAGATCGGGACGCC